>JAAYVF010000033.1 GCA_012517325.1 Myxococcales bacterium
AGATTTCGGTCGTCGACAAGTCGGCATGGCCGAGCATTTCCTGCACCGAACGCAGATCGGCGCCGTGTTCGAGCAGGTGGGTGGCGAAACTGTGGCGCAAAATATGGGGTGAAATCTTGCGCCGAATACCGACGCCTTTTCCATAATGGTCCACCAAAAGGTGAAAGTGCTGGCGCGTCATCGGCTCGCCGCGGTTGGTGACGAACACGGCGTCCGACTGGCGATTCTTCAGCAGTAGCGGCCGCGCCTGGTCGAGATATTGTTTCAACCAGTGGATCGCTTCCTCGCCCAGCGGCACCAGCCGTTCCTTGCGCCGCTTGCCGAGCACCCTCAACAGGCCGATTTCGAGGTCGACCGCGCCACGCGGCAGATTCACCAATTCGGAAACGCGCAAGCCGCTGGCGTAGAGCATTTCCAGCATCGCCTTGTCGCGCAAGCCGTGGGGCTTGCCGAGGTCCGGGGCGTTGAGCAGTTTTTCCACCTCGGTTTCGGTCAACACCTTGGGCAGGGGCTTCGCCAGCTTTTGCATGTCGACCAGTTCGGCGGGATTTTCGGCGATGGCGTTTTCTTCCATGAGAAATTTGAAAAAGTTGCGCAGCGCCACTTGATTGCGCACGGCCGTACGCGCCGAAACCCGATCGGTTTCCCGGCGCCGAACGATAAAACCGAGCACCAGCGCCGCATCGATGTGGCGGACGTCGTCGACATTTCGAGAGGCGCAATAGGCGGCGAACAGCGCCAGGTCGTGACCGTAGGCTTCCAACGTATGCGGACTGGCGCCGTATTCGATCTTCTTATGCGCCAGAAAACGATCGATCCATTCTTCCACGTTCACTCGCCTCCGGCGGCCGCGTCATCCAGGTATCGGCGGATGCCATCGGCCAGGCCGTCGGCCAATTGGTCGAGATATGCATCCTGCGACAATAATTTGGCCTCTTCCGGATTGGTGGCGAACCCGATTTCGACCAGGACGGCGGGAACGCGCGCGCCGGCGAGCACCAACAACGGCGCCGACTTGATCCCGCGATTGGCCGCCCGCGCCCGCGATTGGCGTGCGCCGGCCAACAGGCGGGGCTGCAAGCGTTCGGCCAGCCGCCGCGATTCGTCCCGCAACAGGACGCGGTCGGCGGGCGAAATGTAGGGATAGGTATAGTTGTTGTGGTTTTGCCCCGACTCGTTTTCAAACCGAACAGTGTCGTCCTCGGCGGGCGTGCCGGCCGACTCGTACAAATACGATTCAACCCCGTTGGATTCCGGGCGCGGACTGGCGTTGACGTGCAAGGAAACGAAGGCGGTCGCCTGAATGTCGTTGGCCAGGCCGAACCGGGTATCGAGCGGTAGAAACAAATCGTTCTCGCGCGTTAAAAGCACGATCACCCCGGGCTGCTCCCGCAAGCGATCGCGTACCTTTTTCGCCAGGTTCAGCACCAGATCCTTTTCGACGAGCAACCGGTTGTGCGCCCCCAGATCCTCGCCGCCGTGGCCGGGGTCCAGAACCACGACACGATTGGGTGGGGAAGGCCGGGCGACGCTTTGTTCGACTGGCGCGGCGTGTAGCTCGAGGACCAACCGGCTTGGAGAATCGAACTGATTGATGCTGTAACCCTGCAGCGCCCCGGCTTGCATCCGAACCAACAGCCGGCCGTCGACGGATTCGACGGACAGGGTTGTCAGCGGCGCGACCGGCGGGGGCAACGAAAAATCGCCGGCGGTTTCCACGCTCGGCAGGGTCAGACAAAATTCCGTCGTTTCCGAGGCCGTCGGGCGAATCAGGATCTCCGTTTTCGTCGGGGCATCGAGGTAAAACGTCAGAAACGCGCGACCGTCGAGCGACCAGACGGCGAGGCGGGTCAGTCGATTGACTCCCGCCGCAGCGGGTGCGGGAGCGGTCGGCGCGGCCGTCTCCGGAGGCGGCGCCGCCGGGCGAGGCGTCATTTCCTCAAACGTCGGCGGTGCGGCTTTTGGCTCCGGTTCGACAGCAGCCACCGGCGCTGGCGAAGGCCCCGGTTCCGCCGGTGGAAGCGGTTCGTTTGGCGGTACGGGAGTCGTCATCGACGGCTCAGCCGGTGTCGCCGGGGTCGTTGCAGGCTCGGCCGGCGGAGCGGTCTCGGCCGGCGCGAACGTACTCAGCCTTTCCATGCCGTCTTTGGCCTTGGCGAACATATCGCTATCCGGATAGCCATTCACGATGGTTCGATACAGCAGATAGGCCTCGGCGGCGCTGTTCAGCTTCAGTTCCAGGATTTGTCCGGCGCGCCACAGGGCGTCGTCGGCCAGATTGCTGTCGGCGTAGACGCGGGCCAGGGCGTCATAGGATTTCAGCGCTTCGCGAAAGCCGGCTTCACCGGTCGTCCATCTGGCGAGGCGTTCCTGCGCGTCGCCGGCCAGGAACAGGGCGTCGTCGGCGCGCGGATGGGTGGAATGCTTTTCGGTGAAGTTGGCGAAGCCGACGATGAATTTGTCCCAGTTGGCGCGCTTTTTCTGGGCGCCGACATCGGCCAGGAAGTTGCGGTATTTCAGGCGCAGCGCCAGGTACTCGTCCTCGATCGGTTCGGCCAGTGCCGCGGCCGAATATAACAGCAGAAGAATCCAGGCGAGGGCGGTCGCGCGCTTCATGTTTTCAATTTCTCCTGCAACCGATGCAGCACCGCCAGCGCTTCGAGGGGCGTCATGGCGTTCAAATCCATCGCCCGGATCGACTCGTCGACCAGCGATTTGGCCGGCGCCGCGAACAGGCTGAGTTGGCCGGTCTTGGTCGCCTTGTCGCGTTGGCGTTTTTCCGCGAGTCGCACCTGGCCGATTTCATCGAATTCGGCGCTTTCCAGGTTGGCCAGCACCTGTTTGGCGCGGTCGATGACTTCCGGCGGCAAACCGGCGAGGCGGGCGACCTGGATGCCGTAGGAACGGCTGGTGGCGCCCGGCACGATCTTGCGCAGGAAGAGGATCTGGTCGTTCCATTCCTTGACGGCGATGTTGTAATTGACCACGCCGGGCCGGGTGCGGGCCAGGTCGGTCAGTTCGTGATAGTGGGTGGCGAACAGCGTGCGCGCGCCCAGCCGTTTCTCGTCGTGGATGAATTCCGCCACCGCCCAGGCGATCGACAGGCCGTCGAAGGTGCTGGTGCCGCGGCCGACCTCGTCGAGCACCAGCAGCGAGCGCCGGGTGGCGTGCCGCAGAATGTCGGCCGTTTCGGTCATTTCGACCATGAAGGTGCTTTGCCCGCGCGCCAGGTTGTCGGAGGCGCCGACGCGGGTGAAGATGCGGTCGACCACGCCGACGCGGCAGGACGAGGCGGGCACGAACGAGCCCATCTGCGCCAGAATGACGATCAGCGCCACCTGACGAATATATGTGGATTTGCCGGCCATGTTGGGGCCGGTGATCAAGAGCATGCGGTTGTCCGTCGTATCCAGCAGCGTGTCGTTCGGGACGAACCGCTCCTGCTTGAACGCCACTTCGACCACGGGGTGGCGGCCGTCGCGGATGTCGAGCAGTTCGCCCGCGTCGATCGTCGGCTTGCCGTAGCCGCGCGATTCGGCCAGCCGGGCGAAACAGCACAGCACGTCGAGCTGGGCGATGACCCGCGCCGTCGTCTGGATGCGTAGCACCTCGTCGGCCACCTGCTGGCGCAGCTTCGCGAACAATTCGTATTCCAGATCGTTGAGCCGTTCCTGCGCGTTGAGGACCTTGTCCTCGATTTCCTTCAGCTCCGGGGTGATGAACCGTTCGGCGTTAACGAGCGTCTGCTTGCGCACGTAGTCGATCGGCGCAAGGTTCAAATTGGATTTGGTGATCTCGATGTAGTAGCCGAAGATGCTGTTGTAGCCGACCTTCAGGTTGTTGATGCCGGTGCGCTGGCGTTCGCGCGCCTCGATTTCGCCGATGATGCCGCGGCCGTGGCGGGCGATGTGGCGCAGATCGTCGACGGCGGCGTCGTAACCCGGCTTGATCAGGCCGCCCTCGCGCAGCGTCAACGGCGGTTCGTCCTCGACGGCCCGGTCCAACAGTTCGCGGACGTCGACCAGCAGGTCCAGTTCCGCGGCCGACTGCGTGAGCAGCGGGCTGGACAGTTCCCGCAGCACCGCGTCCAACTCCGGCAGGCGGGCCAGGCTGTTGCGCAGCGCCACCAGATCGCGGGCATTGCACGAGGCCAGGCCGATTTTAGCGGCGAGCCGTTCCAGATCGTGAATGGCGGACATCGCCTCGCTGAGCCGATCGCGGTCGGCGAGCCGGCGGGTCAATTCCTCGACCGCGTCCAGGCGGGCGCGAATGCTTTCGGGCCGCACCAGCGGATAACAGATCCAGCGCTTGAGCAGGCGCGCGCCCATTGCCGTCGAGGTCTGGTCCAACGTTTCGAGCAGCGTATCCTTGCGGCCGCCGTCGCGCAGATTGGCCGTCAATTCCAGGTTGCGCTTGGCGGCCTCGTCGAGAATCAAAAATTGATCCGCGCGGTCGATCGCCAAATCTTTCAAATGCGCCAGATCGCGCTTCTGGGTGACTTGCAGGTAGTGGAGCGTCGCCCCCGCAGCGCGCAAGGCCGCCGCCATCGTTTCGGGTTCGGGTTGAAAAGCGGGAAACTGCGCGGCCAGCAAGGCGGTCGCCGCGTCGAAATCGTAGAGGCGCGCCTCTTGAAAAGTGAGAAACGCGTTCGGCGCGGCCTGGCGCAGGCGAGTCAGACGCGGATCGTTTTCCAGGCCGGCGGGCAAAATCAACTCGGCGGGTTCGGCGCGCGTCATCTCGTCGGCCAGTGATTCGAGCGAATCGGTGACGCCGATCCGGAATTCGCCGGTCGACAAATCCGTCAGGCAGAATCCCTGGGCGTCGTCCTCCAGGTACAACCCCATCAGGAAGTTGTTGCTCTTTTCATCGAGCAGTTCGTCGGCCTCGATCACCAGGCCCGGCGTGACGACGCGGGTGACCGCGCGCTGCACGAGGCCCTTGGCCAGCCGCGGGTCTTCCATCTGGTCGCAAATCGCCACCTTGACGCCGGCCTTGATGAGCTTCGAGAG
This sequence comes from Myxococcales bacterium, assembly GCA_012517325.1. Lineage (NCBI taxonomy): Bacteria > Pseudomonadati > Myxococcota > Myxococcia > Myxococcales > Myxococcales bacterium. Next base: position 5,010 of record JAAYVF010000033.1, read on the forward strand.
GTAGGGCGTCAGCGCGTGGTAGGGGATGCCGCATAACGGAATGCGTTCCTCGGCGTTCTTGTGCGAGCGGCTGGTCAGCGCGATGTCGAGAATCTTGCTGGCCTTCTCCGCGTCCTCGAAAAACATCTCGTAGAAATCACCCATGCGGAACAACAGCAGGTGATCCGGATATTCCGCCTTGATGTCCAGGTACTGGCGCATCATCGGCGTGATTTTGTTGACGGTCGATTCCACGTTGTTTTTCGCCATTGGATTGAAGTACGCGGGAAAACGCTAACAAAATCGGGCGCGGCCTTCAACGCGCCCGCCGCATCTTTTTCCGCCTTGACGGCCGGGCGAAGGTGTGCCGGATCACGCCTTGCCGTAAAAGGTCTTGTACGTCAGGTAGGCGCTGTACACATCGTCCTTGTGCGCCAGTTCGAACGGGCTGTGCATCGACAACAGCGCCGGGCCGGCGTCCAGCACGTCGGCGCCGTACCCCGCGAAAAACAACGCGACGGTGCCGCCGCCGCCTTCGTCGGTTTTTCCCAGTTCGCCGATCTGCCAGGGAACCTTAGCCTCGTTGAGCAGCCGCCGAATCTTGCCGACGAACTCGGCGTTCGCGTCGGATCCGCCGGACTTGCCGCGCGAGCCGGTGTACTTGGTCAGGCAGATGCCGCCGCCGAGCTGCGCCGCGTTGAGCTTGTCGTGCACCTCCGGCCATTCCGGATCGATCGCCGCGTTGACGTCGGCGCTGAGCACCTGGCTGCCGGCGAGGACGCGTCGGATGGAGCGTTCGTCGCCCAGGCCGAGCCGCGCCAGCAGATCGCCGACGAAGTCCAGCAGGAATCGCGCATCCGCGCCGGTATTGCCGTACGAGCCGATCTCCTCCTTATCGAGGAAGAGCGCGACGGCGGTCCGCTTGGGCGTCGTGGCCAGATCGGTGATCGCGCGCAAAGCGGTGTAGGCGCAGATGCGGTCATCCTGGCCGTACGCGCCGATCAGCGACCGGTCCAGGCCGACCTCGCGGGCCGGGCCGGCGGGCACGATTTCCAGTTCGGCGCTGATGAAATCCTCTTCCTTCATGCCGTATTTTTGCTGCAGCAATTGCAGCACGTGGTATTTGATGCGGTTTTTGCCGTCCGCGGGATCGCCGAGGGGGCGACCGGCGACGACCACGTTCAATTTTTCGCCCGGGATGGCCTCGGAGAATTTCTTGCCGTTCTGGGCGTTGGCCGACAGGTGCGGCAGCAGGTCGGTGATGGTCAGGCACGGTTCGTCGGACTGGTCGCCCAGCGCCACTTTCACCGTCTGGCCGTCGTGGCGGACGACCACGCCGTAAAGCGCCAGCGGCCGCGCCACCCATTGATGCTTGCGGATCCCGCCGTAGTAGTGCGTTTTGAGCAGCGCCAGGCCCAGATCCTCATAGAGAGGATTGGGCTTGAGGTCCAGGCGCGGCGAATCGATGTGGCTGACGACCAGGTTGATGCCGTTTTCCAGCGGCTGCGAACCGAGGTAGGCGATGGCGGCGGCTTTGCCGCGATAGGTTTGATAGACCTTGGCACCGCGGGTTTTAGGCCCGAGAGCCTTGAAGCCGGCTTTTTGCGCGGTGCGTTCGATCTCGGCGACAGCCAACCGTTCGGTTTTCGCCCGGTTCAAAAAATCGAGGTACGTTTTGCAGAACGGATCGACCGCTTTGCGGGTCGCCGGCGGATATTGGTCGTGCGCCGGATGAACCTGGCGGCTCAGTTTTTCTTGAACCTCTTTGAATAGTTTGCTTTTCGGCATGGCCTGGCCCTTTACCGGTTATTTACACGCGCTGCTGGACAAGGTCAGATCGCCGTCCAGCAAGTTGCTGATCAGGTAACGGTTGTCGGTCATCTGGACCTTGATGTTCAACGGCTGATTGTCCGGGAACGTGTCGCTCAGCGTCAGCGTGATCGGCAACGTGCCGTCGGGCGGCCCGGAACCCGTGAGGGTCAGGGTCAGCGGGGGGAACTGGTTGTCGATGATGAGGTTGACCAGGGCGCCGTCGAGATTCGCCTCCGCGTCGTGATAATCGAAAATGATCGTAAACGCCGAATTGGCGGCATTGCAGGCAGGGTCCGGATCGAAGTGCAGGTTGGAAATCACCGGCGCGGTGTTTTCGCCTTCGTTGTGGAAAGTCGCCTCGATCAGGTTGCTGGTGTTGTTCGCCAGATCGGTCAGGGTGATGCCGATGGTAATCGTGCCGGTCGGCAGTTCGGCCGGGATCAAATAGGACGAATCGATGAAGCCTTCGGTGGTGCCGGCGGTGTGCGCCGCGAAGGTCGTCATCACGTCGCCGTTGGCCAGCAAGGTGATCGTGCCGCCGTCCACATCGCCTTCCAAATCCTGGAAGTGGAAGGATAGGGCGATCGTGTCGCCGGCGAAGCCGTCATTCGGAGTCATCGTCAGAGTGTCGATCAGAGGAGCGGGGCCGGTCGGCGTTTCGTCGTCATCGTCGTTGTCGTCGTCATCGTCGTCGTCGGCCGGCGAAGCGTCGTCGTCGGGAGAATTGTCATCGTCGTCACCGGACGCGGCGTCATCGTTGTCGTCGTCATCGTCGCCGCCGCAAGCCCACAGCAGGCCCAAAGTCAGAAAGAGCGCGAGGAAAAGCGCAAACAGGGCGTGGAAACGGATCATTGTCTACCTCCAAACAAGTTCCCCAACCCGAAAAAAGCGACCTACTATAGCGCCGCGCCGATGTTTTATCCAGATCGCGAAAACAGCCGACGCCAACGGGGTTTGCCCGCTTTGGACAGGGCCAGGCGGATCTGCGGCAGGGCGGCTTCGGCGGCCTGACGGCCGGCCGCGATCACCTTGTCCGCCGAGCGGAAATCGGCCCAGTGGTACTGGCCCACGGATGGGGTGATGACCACGTCGGCGTCCGCCAACTGCTTTTCGATCAGAATTTGTTTGGTGATTTCCTGGGTGAGAAAAAACAGCAGCAGGGCGCGTTTCAATTCGGCCGGATGCATAAACGCGTGGGTGACATTCACCGCGATCACCAGGTCGGCGCCCATTTGCCGCGCCACGCTGACGGGCACCATGTTGACGACCCCGCCGTCCACGCATTCCAGTTCGTTGACGCGGATCGGCGGAAACGCACCCGGCACCGCGCTCGAGGCGGCGACCGCGTCGATCACCGGCCCTTTGCGCAGCACCAGTTCGCGGCCGTTGCGCAAATCGCAGACGACGATGCCGAGCGGGATCTGTAGGCTGCGGATGTCGCGATCGTCGACGAACGGCCGCAACAGGTCGAACAGATCTTCCTTTTCCAGATAGCTGAGGCGGGTGACCTGGCTGCCGAGCACCAATCCCTGGCGGACGCGCTTGCCGACCGCTTCGAAAAAGCCGGCTTCCTCTTCCTCGCCGCGCATCAGATTGTGGATCTTGGACTGGTTGAACTCCTCGCTATTGTAAAACTGCATCGTCTTTTTAATGATTTTTTCGATCCGCGGCTGGGCGGCGTACATCGCACCCGCCAGGCTGCCCATGCTGGTGCCGGCCATGCAGTCGATCGGAATGCCTTCGCGTTCGAGCACTTCGAGCACGCCCAGGTGCGCCAGACCGCGCGCGGCGCCGCCACCCAACGCCAGGCCCACTTTGAATTGGCGATGAGCCGTCATGGCTGAATCACCATCTGGGGCGAAACGCCCCATTCCGCCGGCGAAAGGTCGCCGACGCCGATCAGTCGCCATTCGCCGTTTTCACGGCTCAGCTGCAATTCCACTTTTTGTCGCGTGGCCGTTTCCCGGCGGGGAATCTTGCCGGGACCGATGCTGTCGGCGGCCGTGGCTTCAGCGATGGCGTTAAAACGCATCGTCGCCCGGTCGCCCTGGATCGCAATCTCCGGTTGCAGCAGGCGGATTTTAACGTCTTTCCAGTGTTGCCAAGAGTATTGAACCAGACTCAACCAGGTATCCTTATCCAAGTTGAACGCGTCCTTGAAATCGGGGTGGAAAAAAGCATCCAAGGCGTCGTCGTCCTCGGTTTCCAGCGCCTTGACCGCGCCGGCCACCGCTCGATCGATGCGGGCTTCCGGTGAGAAGTGAAAATGAAACAGCAACGCGGCGATTGTCGCGACGACCAGACCCAACAGAAGGATTCGTCCCGGTTTACGCATGGCGGCTAGTGGCACCCGGCGCAGGAACTGCTGCTGCTGCAAGTGCTGCAATTCTTGGCGGACGAGGCGGTCACTGTTCCGTCGGCCGATTTGCTGCGGAAAGCGAAGCCGCTCATCATTTTACGCACCTGATCCGAATCGCACGCCGGACAACGCGGCGGTTCGCCGCCGCGGATCAGTTTTTCGAATTTCTTTTCGCAAGCCAGGCACTGGAATTCGTAAATCGGCATCGATTGCTCCTACTGCAAACGGACCGAGCTTTTGTGTTTTGCCGGCAACGGATTGCCTTTTTTCCCCGCCAGGTTGGTCAGGATTTCCCGCCGGCATTGCGGACAGATCAACATCGAAGTCTCCAGGTGGATCTGCTGCTCCAGCGTCTCCTGGTCGAGTTTCGCGGCCTTCTCGATCAATTCCGCCGCGTCGGCCTGGCCGTCAGGGTCCGGCAGATAACCGTCCCAATCCGAGGTAATTTCAAGGTAAAGCCGGTATTTGGTCGAACCGAGGGGCAATTCCCGCTCGCAACGTTCGCAGTTTTTCGCGTACAGTTTTTCTTTCATGGCGCGACCCGCGAATTTTGCAGGGCGCCGGCCAGACCGGCCAGGAAAGCCGGCTCGTCCGCCTCGAGGATCGTGCGGGGATCGGCGATGGCCCGGCCTTGATCCAGGCGAAGAATGATCGGCGTTTCCAAGGACCGGAGAGCGCGCGTCAGTTCATCGAGCGACAGGTGGCGCGGCCGGATGACGAGTACCGGGCCGGGCAGCTCGGCGAAGGGCAACGCGCCGCCGCCGACGCGGCCGCTGGCCGGTTCCACGGTAAAATCAGTGGCTTCGCCGGCGGTTTTTTTCAATCGCGCGGCCAGTCGGCGAGCCCGTCGTTCGAGTCGCTTCGGATCGGCCGCCAGCAAACGCAGAGTCGGGATGCTTTCCAGCGCTTTTTGCGGTTCGCGATAGAGCCGGAGCGTCGCTTCCAGCGCGGCGAGGGTAAGCTTGTCGATGCGCAGCGCGCGGTGCAAGGGATTTTTGGCGCAGGCGGCGATCAGTTCCCGCCGGCCGAGCAGAATCCCGGCTTGCGGGCCGCCGAGCAGCTTGTCGCCGCTGAAGGTTACCAGATCCATCCCGGATTTGACGGCTTCCGGCGCGGTCGGCTCGGGCGGCAGGCCCAGATCGGCGGTGGTGAGCAAGGAACCGCTGCCCAGATCCTCGACGGCCAGCAAATGATGCCGGTGCGCCATCTCGGTCAACTCGGCGCCGGGTACTTCACTGGTGAACCCGACGATCTGGTAGTTGCTGGCGTGGACTTTCATCAGGATAGCCGTCTGGTCGGTGATCGCCCGCTCGTAATCCCGCGGATGGGTGCGGTTGGTCGTGCCGACTTCCACGAGCCGGACACCGCCGAGCGACAGGACATCGGGCAGGCGGAAGCTGCCGCCGATTTCGACCAACTCGCCCCGGCTGACGATCGCTTCGCGCCCCTGGGCGAGGGTGGCCAAGGCGAGCAGGACCGCCGCCGCATTGTTGTTGACCACCAGCGCCGCCTCGGCGCCGGTCAATTCGCACAGCAGACCTTCCACCAACGAAAAGCGGCTGCCCCGTTTTCCGGCGGCGAGATCGTATTCGAGGTTCGAGTAACCGCCGGCCGTTTCGGCGATGGCGGCCAGTGCTTCCCGGCTCAACGGCGAGCGGCCCAGGTTGGTATGCACGACGACGCCGGTTGCGTTGATGACCCGTCGCAGGCGAGGCCGTCCGGTTTCGCGGACTCGGCGTTTCACGCCGGCGAGAAAGTGCGGTTCGGAATACGCGGTTTCCGGGTCGGCCAATAGCCGGTCGCGCCAGGCCTCGACTTCGGCGCGAATCGCTTCCACCAGCAGCGAGCGGGGGGCGGTTTCACGCTCATCGGCCAGCAACGGGTGATGCAGCACGTCACCGACTCCGGGCAGGGAACGCAGAGTATTTTGTCGTTCGTCGTTCATGCCCTGAATCTTACGCAACTTGATAGCCGGCGGGCAACCCGGCATCGCGTACGTGTATTAGCTTAGCGACTTTGTCCCCTGTAACTGCTTAGCGATTATGTCCCCCATGAAGAAGGACATGATTTCGATGACTCCCAAGGAGTTACAGCGGATGAGGTTGCTGGTCTGCGTCCTGGAGGGGCAGCTGCCCC
>JAAYVF010000034.1 GCA_012517325.1 Myxococcales bacterium
ACGTTCGGTTCCCGCTTTCGATACCCTCGTCTCCATAGAGTCCTCCTTCGGTCATTGGGTTGTTTGGTGATGACTCAACCTTCAACCGATTCGAGGACTCTTTCAATATCCCAAAGTGCGAAAGAAATTGTACGTTATCATTGATAAAAATTATGCCTACGATATGCATCTGGTGAAGTTCCGCTCGGATGGCGGGTTGGATTGGGCTCGCAACTACAATGGACCGGACGGAAAATCAGATCAATGCACTGGAATCAATTCCGATAACGCGGGTAATGTCTACCTGATCGGGAAGACCGAAGAAAATGGCGATGAGGAGAATGAAGAAAAAGGTTGTGGATTATAGTACGGCTTTACCCGCTCGCCGCTTTACCGAGGATTTTCGCCCCTTCGGCTCTCTCCGCTCCGCTCCACGAATCTAAAACCGCTGGTATTCGAACGGCGCCACCGAGAACGAGGTGACCTTGTAGATGACGCCCAGGGCCAGGACGGCGATCAGCAGTTGCACGACCAGCGGCAGGCGCAGGAAGGTGCCGCGCATCTTCTCGTACCACTTATCCGGCAGCCACATCCCGGCGAAGCCCAGCAGCATCACGCCCACGTACATCGGCGTCAGGTTGGTCACGCCGAGGATCGCGGTGCGGAAATAGTCGATGCCGTCGCGGATGAGCGGCAGCAATTCGCCGCCGGTCAGCACCGTCTGGATTTCCTTGAAGGCGATGTAATTGGGCGACAGCGCCAGCCAGGGGAGCAACCGGCCGAGGACGTCGATCACGGTCTGAATGCTGGACGACTTGTACATGATCCAGGTCAGGCCCAGGTATTGGAAGGTGGTGAAGACGTCGAGGTAAAACAGGAACCGCGATTCGCCGGGCTGGCGGCCGCTCAGGATGCGCCGGCCTTGGAAGAAGCGGTTCCAGCAGACGCCGACGCCGAAGGTGAAGCCCCAAAGGATGTAGGTCCAGGCCGCGCCGTGCCACAGGCCGCCGATGAGGAAGGTGAGCATCAGGTTGCGGTAGACTTTCCAGGGATGAGAAACCCGGCTGCCGCCCATGGGGATGTAAAGGTAATCGCGCAGCCAGGTGGAAAAGGTGATGTGCCAGCGATTCCAGAACTCGCGGATGCTGCGCGACTTGAACGGGAAATTGAAATTTTCCGGCAGTTGCAGCCCCAACAGCAGCGACAGGCCGATCACGATGTCCATGTACCCCGAAAAATCGCAGTACAACTGCAGCATCGAGCCGTAAATGGCCGCCAGAACCTCGGTCGCCGAGAAGAACAACGGCAGGTCGAACACGCGGTCCACCAGGTTCAGGCGGACGTACTCGGCGATCACCAGCTTTTTCAAAAAGCCGATGATCAACAGGAAGATCGCCTGGCTCAACCGCTCGCGGGACAGGCGCGGGGTTTCGGCCAATTGTGGCAGAAAGAAGTTCGCCCGCACGATCGGCCCGAGGACCATCCGCGGGAAGAAGGCGATGTAAAGCAGATAGTCCAGCAGGCTCGTGCTGGGCTCGATCTTGCGGCGGTAGACGTCCACCATGTAGCTGATGGTTTGAAAAACGAAGAACGAGATGCCCAGCGGCAGCGGCAGGCCGAAGGTTTTTCGTTGCCAGAAAACGTCGAATTTCTCGGCGACGTCGGCGGGGATGCTGAAGAAGAAATCGAGGTACTTGAACAACGCCAGCAGCGAAACGCTCGACACCAGGCTGATCACCAGGTACAGCTTGCGACGCCCCGGCTGCTCAGTGGCCGCCACCTTGTGGCTCATGAAATAGTCGAACACCGAAATGTAGACCAGCAGGATCAGGAACCACGGGTTGGTCGAGGCGTAGAAGATGTAGCTGGCCGCGATCAGGGCCAGCGTGCGGACGACCCGCTGTTTGCGGAAAAGCCAGTAGACGACAAAGACCGCAACGAAGAAAATCAGAAATGGCGTGGTGGCGAAAGTCATGCTGGTTTCCCGTTTGAGTGATCGAGTTTCATCGCCTTTCCAGCGAACGAAAATAATAGCCGGAAAATCGAAATGGTCAAAGCAGAGAATACGGCGTCTTTTACCCGCCGGGCAAAAACGCTAGATTGATCGCCGGGGAGGGCTCGCCGCATGCTCGAAAACCTGGTCCGCCAATTTCTTTATTATCCGGAACCGATCGCGCCCGACGAACCGCTGCCGTCCTATATCCGCGGCGCTGCCGAGGTCCGCCTCGCCACGCCGCGGGGTATAACCGTCCATGGGCTCTATTGGCCCGCGCCGGAAGGCCGGCCGACGATCCTTTTTTTTCACGGCAACGCCCAGACCGTTTTCGAATGGGCGTTGATCGCCGAGGAACTGGCGCCGCTCGCCTGCGGCCTGCTGCTGATCGATTACCCCGGCTACGGCAAAAGCCCCGGCGCGCCGAGCGAACCGGCCAATTACGACGCCGGCGAGGGCGCCCTGCAATGGCTGCTTCGGGAGCGGCAATTGCCGCTCGGGCAGATCCTGATTTTCGGCAAATCCCTGGGCGGCGGCGTGGCCTGCGAAATCGCCCAAAACCGGCCGGTCGGCGGCGTGATCCTCGAATCCACCTTCACCTCGATCCCGGCGGTGCTCAAGCATTTGATTCCCTTTTTGCCCGCCGGCGTGGCGCTGAAAACCGAGGTCTACGACAGTCTGGCGAAAATCGCGCTGATCACCGCCCCGGTCCTGGTGGTGCACGGCACCGCCGACGATCTGATTCCGGTGAGCGAGGGGCAGGCGCTTTTTGACCGGGCCAATCAGCCCAAGCGGCTTTATCTGGTCGAGGGCGCCGGGCACGCCGACGTTTCCCTGCGCGCCGGACCGGCCTACGGCGCGACCCTGCGGCAGTGGATCGACAGTCGATAATAATTCGACCAAAACCGGGCGCGGCGGCCGATCGGCAACCTGGGCGATCGCGCCGCGGGCCGATTTGTCGGATTGTCCAAATTGTCCCTCAGTGCCTGAATTTTCCCATGTAATCAAAATGTTACAAAAAATTAGTTGCTACCAATCGTTTCGATATTAAGTTATAAGCATTAGAAAGCGCAGGATGAGTGTAAACGCGCCGCCGAACGGCGGCGATAAGGAGGCCGTCATGGCTAAAAAATTGCGTATTTTGTTCGTCACCAGTGAAGTCACTCCCCTCGCCAAAACGGGCGGCATGGCCGACGTTTGCGACGCCCTGCCGAAATTCCTGACCGAAGCCGGCCACGAGGTGGACGTGATCATGCCTTGCTATCGCTCGGTGAAAAACCTGGGCATTCCGACCGAAACGGTTCTGGATTCGTTCGCGGTGCAAATGGGCGGCCAAGAGATGACGGGCCGCCTGCTGACGGCGAAGATCGACCGGCCCTGGCGGCCGCTGCTGGTCGAACAGGAAGAACTATACGATCGCGACGGCCTCTACACCGACCCGGTGACCGGCCAGGATTATCCCGACAACGCGCGGCGGTTCGGCTTCTTCGCCAAGGCGGTGCTGGCGGCGCTGAAAAACGCGAAAAAGCCCTACCACCTGGTGCACGCGCACGAGTGGCAGGGCGCGCTGGTGGTCGTCTACCTGAAAAAATTCGCCGGCGACGACCCGCATTTAAGCGCTCCGGCGACCGTCTTTACCGTTCACAACATGGGTTACATGGGCCTATTTACGCCGGAACAGGGCGCGATTTTCGATTTGCCGCCGGCGGCCTTCGTGCCCGAGGACATGGAATTTTTCGGCAAATGGAACCTGCTCAAGGGCGGGCTCAATCACGCCGATTTCCTGACCACCGTTTCCGAAAAATACGCCAAGGAAATCCAGACCGAGGAGTTCGGCTTCGGCTTGCAGGGTATTTTACAGTCGCGGGCCGACCGGCTGGTCGGCATCACGCATGGCGTCGATTACGCCTTCTGGAATCCGGCGACCGATCCCTACCTCGTCGCGCCGTACGGCCCGGGCAAACTGGCGGGCAAGCAGAAGTGCAAGGAAGACCTGCTGGCCGTGTTCGGCATCGGCAAGGAATGGGTGAAGAAGCCGATCGCCGGTTTCATCGGCCGCCTGGTCGAGCAAAAGGGCCTCGACCTGATCATGCCGATTATCGAGGATCTGCTGGCCCACGGTTACATCCTGATTTTCCTGGGCGCCGGCGAAAAGAAATACGAAGCCGCCCTGCGCGATTTGCAAACCCGGTTCGCCGACCGCGTCGGCGTGCACATCGGCTTCAGCGAGGAACTGGCGCACAAGGTGGAAGCCGGCGCCGACCTCCTGCTGGTGCCCAGCCTGTACGAACCTTGCGGCCTGTCGCAGATGTATTCGCAGAAATACGGCACCCTACCGGTCGTCCGCGCCACCGGCGGCCTGGACGATACGGTCAGCGGTTGGGCCAAGGGCAAGCGCAACGCCAACGGCTTCAAATTCACCGAGAAAGACCCCGAGGCGCTGCTGCGCACCCTGGCCGACGCGGCGCTGCTCTACGACGACAAGAAGCGCTGGAAGAAGCTGGTCGACGCCGCCATGGAACTCGATCACTCGTGGGAGAGCGTGGCCAAGAAGTACGAGCGGCTTTACGCCAAGGCCCTCAAGGCGAAGAACGAGCCGGCCGCCGCGCCCGCCGCGGAATAAGCGGCGATCACGTTCGGGATTCGTAGATCCGGCGATAGGCGGCGAGGCAGTCGTCGAGCGGGCCGTCGAATTCGATCACGCCGTGATTCAGCAGCAGGCCGCGGTCGCACAGCAGGCGCAGGGTGTCGGGCACGTGGCTGACCACCAGCAACGTTTTGCCGCGCGCGCGCAGCTCGGCGATCTTGCGGTGGCACTTGGCCTGGAAACCGGCGTCGCCCACCGCGATCACCTCGTCGAAAAGCAGAATCTCCGGATCGGCGTTCACCGCGACGGCGAACCCCAGGCGCATGTACATGCCGGCGCTGTAATGGCGGATCGGCGCGTCGATGAACCGGTCCAGTTCCGAAAACGCGACGATCTCCGCCAGCCGTTCGTCGACTTCCCGCCGCGAAAGACCGAGCAGCGCGCCGCCCAGCCGGATATTTTCCAGCCCCGTCAGGTCCAGGTGGAAACCGGCGCCCAGCTCGAGCAGCGCCGCCAGCCGCCCGCGCACCGTCACCCGGCCGCCGCTCGGGTCGAAAATCCCCGCGATCACCTTCAGCAGTGTCGATTTGCCCGAACCGTTCGGCCCGACGATCGCCACGCTCTCGCGAGCGCCGATCCGCAAATCCACCGCCTTGAGGGCCGGGAAGACCTCCGCCCGGTCGCGCCGGCGCAGGCGCCCGATGACGGCGCCCTTCAGCGTCTGGCCGCGCTCGTGCCGCACTTCGTAGTGGACGTGCACGCGTTCGAGGCGGATCGCGTCGGTCGTCATCACAACTCCTTGGCCACGCGGCCTCGCCGCCGCCGGTAAACGGTCACGCCCAGCGCCAGCGACAGCGCCGTCCAGACCAGCACGTATTGGAAATCGGCCCACGGAAACGGCGCGCCGAAAAACGCGGCCCGGTAGCAGGACAGCAGCGCCGCCAGCGGGTTCAACCGCAGCGCCGCCACCAGCGCGCGATCGCCCGCCCCGAACAGTGAAAAGTCGTAGAACACCGGCGTCAGGTAGAACAGGAACGACAGGCCGACCTCGAGCAGCGGCCCGAGGTCGCGGAAGGAAACCGCCCAGGCCGACAGGGCCAGCGTCAGGCCGATCAGGGCCAGCGACTGCGCGACGATCAGCGGCGCCAGCCACAAGAGGCCGGCGTGCGGATGCGTCGCCGGGTGCGCCAGGGCGTAGAGCGCGAAGAGCAGCAGTGCCAGTCCGGCGTGCACGGCATTGGCGCAGACCGAGGCCGCCGGCAGCAGCCATTTGCGGAACGCCACCTGCCGCACGAGGCTGGCGTTGGCAATCAGCGCGTTCTGCCCGTTGACCAGAGAAACGTGAAAGAAAATCCAGGGCAGGTATCCGGATAAAAAGAAAATATGGTACGGTACCGGCAGGTCGGCCACGCGCGGGAAGCGCCCCAGGACGATCGTGAACACCGCCATCATCAGCAGCGGTTGCAGGAGCGACCACCCGAAACCCAGGACGCTGCGCTTGTAACGCAGCTTGACCTGGCTGGCGGCCAGTTCCCACCAGAGGTTGGCGGTCGGCGAGCGGTCCAGAAAGCGCGGCGGCCTCATGAGTCGTTTCTCCAGACCAGCCGCAGCACACGCCGGGCCTGGTCGGCGTCGCCGCTGTCGCGCCGCGCGGCGAACAGGCGCCACGAATAGCGCAGCGCGATCCAGAGCCGGACCGCCGCGCGCGTGGCACAGCCGCCGTGCTTTTGCCAGAAACGCAACTGGCTGCGGCGGTACTCGAATTCAGCCCGCGCGGGCGTCGTGGCCGCGCTGGCGCCGCCGTGATGGATCACGGTCGCCGCCGGCAGGTAGTGCACCGCGAAACCGGCCCGGCCGGCGCGCAGGCACAGGTCGATATCCTCGAAGTAGAGGAAGAAACGCTCGTCGAAGAGGCCCGCGGCGCGTAGCGTCGCGCGGCGGATCCACAGCGCCGAACCGCTGACCCAGCAAACCGGGCCGGGAACGAGCGCCGTTTCTCGGGCCGGGCTACGATGCTGCCGCCGCCGCGCCCATTCCTCCGCCAGGTTGGGCCGGCCGCCGCAACTTGGCCGCCAGGCGCCCGCACCGTCAATCTGCCGCGGTCCGGCGATGCCTACTTCCGGGTGCGCCCGCAGATGATCGGCGAGGATTTCCACCGCGTCCGGTCGCAGCTCCGTGTCGGCGTTGAGCAGCAGCACGTCATCCTCCGCCAACCGGCGCAGTGCGTAGTTCGCGGCGCGGCCGAAACCGCGATTGTCGGGCAGCGCAATCGTTTCGACCCACGGAAAGCGCGCGCGCACCGGGCCAAGGTCGCCGCGGTCGGAGGCGCTGTCGATGAGCAGCACCCGCCTGAACAGCGGCCGCGCGTGGCGTTCGACGCTTTGCAGGCAGGCCGCCAGCAGTTCGGGGGTGTTGTAATGGATGATCGCCAGCGAGAGGTCGGGCCGGGCGCCGTTCATCGCGGGCTCCCGCCCAGCCGTGCGACCGCCCGCCGCTTGCGCCAGGCGCGGCGCCAGTCGGCCGCGAGCATCCGCCAGGCAACCGCGAACCCGGGCGTTTGCAGGCATTTCCAGAGCAGGCGGGCCAATTCGTAAGGTACGCGGCCCAGCAAATACAGCCACCCGTCGCGACCGTCCTCGTTGGCGATCCACAGCAGGTAGCGGTTGACGAACGCCCGCGCGGCGAGGGTCGGCCCGTGGTGCTCGGGGTGGCCCCGGCGGTGCGCGCAGACGGCGCGCGGCTCGTACAAAAAGCGATAGCCCCGCCGCCACGCGCGCCAGGCGAGGTCGACGTCCTCGTAATAGGCGAAGAAGCTTTCGTCGAGAAATTCGCCGTCCAGCGAAAGCGCCGCGACCGCCTCCCGCCGCAGCAGGGCGCAGGCGAAACTCGGGCCGAAGGATTCGCCCGGTTCGTCGAACTGGCCGCGGTCCTCCCGGCCTTCGCCGCGGTCGGCGGGCGACATTTTCCGGCGGTGCAGTTCCATGCCGGCCGAATCGATCCGGCGCGGTTCGCCGGGCTTGATCAGCTTGGGCCCGACGCCGGCGACGTCGGGCGGGGCGTCCACCAGCGTCGCGTGCAGCCGGCGCAGGCAGCCGGGTTCGAGGCGCGTGTCGGGATTCAAAAACAGCAGGTAGGGCGCGCGGGTCAGGGCGACGAGCCGGTTGATCCCGCCGCAGAAGCCCAGGTTGATTTCGCTTTCATGTAGCGTCGCGGCGGGAAAGGCGCGGACGATCCGGCGGGTCTCGTCGCGGCTGGCGTTGTCCCAGACGTGAATTTCGCATGGGATGTCCTGCGCCCGCACGGCGGCCAGCGCGGGGCCGATCTCCGCTTCGTTCTGGTAAGTGACGAGGCAAACCGCGATTTCCGGGATCATGAACGCCTTCTTGATCTGCTCGGGGTTATCATAGAGGACCCGAACCGGCAAGACGAGGGGAAGTCGTGTATTAGCTTAGCGACTTTGTCCCCTGTAACTGCTTAGCGATTATGTCCCCCATGAAGAAGGACATGATTTCGATGACTCCCAAGGAGTTACAGCGGATGAGGTTGCTGGTCTGCGTCCTGGAGGGGCAGCTGCCCC
>JAAYVF010000035.1 GCA_012517325.1 Myxococcales bacterium
ACGTTCGGTTCCCGCTTTCGATACCCTCGTCTCCATAGAGTCCTCCTTCGGTCATTGGGTTGTTTGGTGATGACTCAACCTTCAACCGATTCGAGGACTCTTTCAATATCCCAAAGTGCGAAAGAAATTGTACGTTATCATATCGAATTGGACGATAACGGCGACATTCACGTCTGCGGCGAGGGAATCTACGGTTTTTATCACGAAGGAGATGGCTGGACCTACGATGAGTTAATCGAAAGAGACCCCGATTACACCTATCATTGTTCCATTGATGTCGGCCATGACGGTTCCGTTCACATGGCATGGGTAAAGGAAGAGGATCCTTACCAGGATAATGATGTCGTCTATTACGCGGTGAAGCGGCCACAATGAGTAACTAAATAGATAGTGTCAACAATCCTTCGTACTTTGTGTTGAGATCCTCTTTCGGTTGAGAGCTTTCGCCCATCGCCTTAACCCGAGTGGGGAGGCGATGGGCGGTCAGGCTACGCTTTCCCTCTGGATGCGCCTCGCGTTTTCAAAGAGGACAAACTCGGCATTCTGATGATGTCTTCAAAACTATTCGATCACCGCCAGCACGTCGCCGCGCGCGACGACGGCGCCGAGATTTTTCGGCAGGGAGACGACCCGGCCGTCGATCGGCGCGGGCAGGGAGTTTTCCATTTTCATCGCTTCGAGAATGACCACCGGTTGACCTTTTTTCACCAGATCGCCGACGGCGACCAGGTAGCGGACGATCGTGCCGGGCATCGGCGCGTCGACCGTGGGCCGGCCGGAAATGACAGTTTGCGGAGCGTTCGCGGGCAGGACGGGCGCGGCGGCGGTCAGCGGCGGCGGCGCGGCGACCGGCGGGTTGACGGTCGGGGCTGCGGCCGGCGGCAGGTTTTCGACCTCCACCTGGACCTCGAAGATTTCGCCCTCGACCAGCACCCGCACTGTTTGGGTTTTGCCCAGTTCGGCAGGCTTGGCACCCGGCTTTTCGCCGGCCAGTACGCGGCGGATCTGCTCGTCCTCGTGCTTGATCTGTTCCTCGGTTCTTGGTTTTTCGCCGGGCGGTTCTTTGTCGAGCCCGTGCTTGTAGCGCAGAAAAGCCATGCCGGTGCGCGGATAGAGGGCGTAGGTCAAAACGTCGCCGAGATCAGCGGTGATGTGCCGCAAGTCGGCCTTCGCTTTTTCCAATTCGGGTTCCAGAATGTCGGCCGGCCGGCAATCGATGGGCGTTTCGCCCCGCGCGTAACCGACGAGGCATTTCCGGCGGACCTCCGGGTCGATCGGCGCGGGCGGGCGGCCGTACAACCCGTAGCAATAATCCTTCACCTCGTTGCTGATCAGCTTGTAGCGTTCGCCGCCCAGGATGTTCATCACCGCCTGCACGCCGACGATCTGGCTGGTCGGCGTCACCAGCGGCGGATAACCCAGATCCCGCCGCGTTTTCGGCAATTCGCGGTACACCTCTTCCAGGCTGTCGAGCGCGCCGGCTTCATGAAGCTGGTTGATCAGGTTGCTGAGCATGCCGCCGGGAATCTGGTGGCGGATCACCCGCACGTCGATGATCGAGGTTTTCTGGAAATTGGCGAACTGGCGGTACTTCGGGGTGATCGATTCGAGGTATTCGGCGATTTCGTACAACGGTTCGAGCGACAGGCCCGTGTCCCGGTCGGTGCCCTCGAGGGCGACGATCAACGGTTCCATCGCCGGCTGGCCGCTGCGATAGGCGAAGGGGGCGACCGCGCAATCGACGACATCGACGCCGGCGTCGATGGCGCGCAGGTACGTCAGGTCGGCGATGCCGGCCGTGCAATGCGAATGAATGTGCAGCGGCACGTCCACGGTTTTTTTCAGTTCGGCGACCAGGAGGCTCGCGTCCGTCGGCGTCAGGATGCCCGCCATGTCCTTCAGGCACAGCGAATGCGCGCCCATGGCGACGAATTCCCTGGCCTTCTGGCGGAAATAATCGAGCGAAAAAACCGGACCGCCCATGCGCCGGCCGGTGGCGGAAAAGCAGATCGTCGCCTGGATGTGCGCGTCGGTTTCTTGCAGGGCCTTGAAGGCCGTCTCGAAATTGCGACTGTCGTTGAGCGCGTCGAAGACGCGGAAGATGTCCATGCCGCACTCGACGGAATGCAGACAGAACGCGCGCACGACGTCGTCGGGGTAATTGCGATAACCGACCAGATTCTGCCCGCGCAGCAGCATTTGCAGCGGGGTGCGGGGCGCCCGTTTTTTCAGTTCGCGCAGGCGTTGCCACGGGTCTTCCTGCAAAAAGCGATGGGTCGCGTCGAAGGTGGCGCCGCCCCAGACCTCCAGCGAGTGAAAACCGACCGCGTCGAGCTTTTCGACGATCGGCTCCATGTCGGCAAAACGCATTCGGGTGGCGAACAGGCTTTGGTGAGCGTCGCGCAGGGTCGTATCAGTGATTCGTAACGGGTTTCGGGGCGTCATTTATTTTCCTCTAACCAAGGTCCGGCCTTTACCGCTCCGCATGGTCAACATCCTGAAATTTCTGGTTAGCAGAGAGACCCGTTTCTGGCAAGCGCAAAATCGCGCCGCTCAATCCGTCCGCGCTTCATCCTCCGGCAGCAGGCGGATCATCACCAGGACGCGTTTTTCGGCATCGACATTGATCAGTCGGGTTTCCACCAGGGTCGGGAAAACCCGGCCGTCTTTATGCTTGCCCTTGGCCTTGACCGACATACCCTGTTCGTGGAGCTGTTGAACGATCAAATCGGGAATGATTCTGGCGACTTCGATTGGAATCAGATCGAAAACCGACAGGCCGATGATTTCCTCGTAGGAATAACCGTAAACCTCACAGGCCGCCCGGTTGCAACTGAGCACCCGACCGCCGAGCGTTTCCAAAAAAACCGGCGCTTCGAGCGGATCGATGGAACGCCGAATCGAAGCAATATCGAGTCCGCGCGTTTTGGATCGGCCCGGACGAATGTTTTCTTCCAGCCGCGTGATCAGTTCGTCGATGGAGGCAATAGTTTTATCTTGTTTCATGGTATTTCTTTTGTGTTCGAAAATCGCTTTTCCTTATAATCATCCGAATGCTTGTTTTCCAAATCTGCCTTTTTCCTGAAATTTTGTCAATGAAATGAAGCAGAATGTATTAGCTTAGCGACTTTGTCCCCTGTAACTGCTTAGCGATTATGTCCCCCATGAAGAAGGACATGATTTCGATGACTCCCAAGGAGTTACAGCGGATGAGGTTGCTGGTCTGCGTCCTGGAGGGGCAGCTGCCCC
>JAAYVF010000036.1 GCA_012517325.1 Myxococcales bacterium
CCTTACCGGCGCCGCGTACAACCTGCTGCGCCTGGCGCGCCTGAACCCCGCCCCCGCGTGATCGAGCCGCCCGCCGGGCGGCCCGCGCCGCCCCGGCGGCACCAAATATCCCACCAGCGATCGCCGTTTTTGCTGCCGCAATCGCCATCAACCCGCTTCACTTCGAAAATTCATGCCGGAAAGTCGATTCTTCAACAGCCTGCTAGTACGGCCGTCGCCATCGCTGTCTGAAGGCTGATCCATCGGATGTCGGCGCGATCGGAGGCTTGATGGAGGGTTTTTCGGGTCCGTTCGTTACAGAACTGTCGCCGTGGTCTAGTTAGCCACCGCGCCACTTCGCGACGCTTCAAGCGCCAGGCGCGCGGCGGTATCCGCGCTGACGAGCCGAACATGCGCCGGCAATATTTTGACCAACGTCAGGAATGAATTTTCGAGGTCCAGCCCCCCGTCGCTGGTCAGGTAGACATAAGCGACGGTGCCGCGCGGGTAATCCCCCAACTCCTGGGCCATTTTTTCGGGGCTCAAGTAAAAAGGTTTTGTCAGGCCGGCGCCGCTGTCGTCGATGCCGCGCCACTCGCGCGGCCGGAACAACACCACTTCGCCGCCGTCCCGGCCGACGAGCACCTTGAAGAAACGATCGGGTTCCGCCCACGTGAAGGTCGGGAACATGTAGGGGACATTGACCGGAAACAAGCCGCGGATGACACCGCCTTCTCTGGCGTATTTCGGCAAAAACTCCGTTTCGGCGCGCCGCCAGGTGTTCCACCATTCCCAGTCAACGGTGGATTCGGCGCCAAGCAGCAGGGCGTCGCGTTCCGTCGCGGCCACGAACTCGTCCTGCATTTCATCATTCAGTGAGGCGGGATAGGCGTAGAGGTGGCCGCTGGGCGGGAGCATGAAGTAGTCCTTCCCGGTCTGGTGGCTCTGGTCGTAGTACCATTCGAGCACGTCGGGGGCGAGGTACGACAGGTGGGGGGAGATGGTCCAGGTGATCGGCGCGCAGGAGTCGTCCGGCTGATCGCAGGCGGCGAGGCGTTGCCGAATCCATTGGCTGCGGGCGTCCATGATAAAGGCGATGTTGTCCCCGTCGCCCACCACGAACGCCACGTAAGTCTTCTCGGGGTCGTATGCTACTTCTTCCGGCGCGTTCTGTTCGATCTCGTTCGCTTCGCGAATCGGCTCGCGCCGCGAGGAAAAGAAGGATAGGTTGTTCACCCCGGCGGTCGCGATTTGCCCCAGGTTGCGCGATTCCACGCAGCGGGTTTGCGACTCGAAAAGGAACCCGCCGAAAACCTTCCAATAGCTGGCATACCCGTAGACGCCGATCAGGCTCGGCCAGGGATTCTTGCCGGCGATCTCTTCAAGCAGCTCGTTTTCTGGCGTCGATTTGATGCAACCGTTGATCAGAAAAGTGACGAACAGCCGCGCGGAAAACACATAGTCGACCAGGGACGCATCCAGGTCGCCGGTCAGGGCGGGATCCCAGACGCGCGGGTCATTCTCGTCGTAGCCGGGGTTGATCATCGCCCAACCGGTCGTTTGAGCGACGTAGTTTTCGTAGATGTATTTCGTCGCGAGGTAGGGCGTGTTCCGTTCCGCCAGTTCAACGACGGCATCGAACACCGGGGTGGCGCAGGCGACTTGCATTCCCTCGTCCAACGGGATCGCCCCCAGGACGGCGCCGACGGTGAGAATATTGGGAAGCAGTTCTTGTTGCGCGGCGTAGGAGTAGCGCAAGCACGGAAAGTCGGCCACGCAAGCCGCCAGGAAATCGGCCGCGCCGACGGACTCACTCGGTTCCCAGGCGAGTTCATCCAACCATCGGGCATCCGGCTCTTTCAGGATGGTGTAGACGGAACCGCCGTGCTGACGATTGTACAAGCCGGCACAGGCCTGGATCGCCAACCGCACGGCCGGCGACGATTCCGACTCGAGATCCACTGCCGTGAAGGCGGGCGCACCCGTTGTGTCATCGTCGGCGGCGTCATCGTCATCGTCATCATCATCGTCGACGGCGTCGTCATCCGCCGCGTCATCGCCGGTCGCATCGTCATCGTCGCCGCAGCCGGCCAAGGTCAGACCGCAACAAATCAGGAAGAGCCAAAGGACGATCATTGAACTTGTTTTCACGATGCACTCTCCAAGTAAGGGCCATACTGAATAGAAGCATTTTGTCGGGTCGGACGCAAGTTTTTTCGAAATCGCGCGCGATGCCGCCGAGGGTTTCGGGGAGGAAAATGGAACCGTTGAGGTTGAGACAGCGGCAGCGTCGTGATTCGGCATCCGTTGCGGGCGGAAACGAAAGCCGCCCGCCGATCGGGAAGGGGTGTTTTCAGAGGTTATTTTTTTGAAAGGCCGTCAAGAATCGCCCCGGCCAGATAGGAGGGTTTCCATTTCGTGCCTGATTGTTTGGCGATTTTTAATTGTTGCCAAGCGAGATCCAGATTGCCGGAACGAAGTGAAGCAAGCGCCTGCGCCAGCAGAATGTTGGCGCGTAAAAGGGAATAGTGGAAGCGCGCGTTGTCATCCGCGGGGTTGATGGCCAAAGCGGCGGCATAGTGGCGCAAAGCTTCCCGGTGTTCGGGAGTGTCGCGATACAAATCCTTGCTGTTTTCCAGTTGCAACCGCGCTTCGATGATTTGGCCGGCGATGACCTCTTGCGTGGCGGAAAACCACCGCGTCAACTCCCGGCGCACCTCGGCATCCGCATCGCCGAGTCCGTTGATCGCCGGGTAGCCGGATTGCCTGAACGGCGCCATGCCGCGTAAGGCAAAATAGGAGGTGAATTGAAAAAGCCTGGCCGAGGAAAATTCCAACAGCGGATGATCGTCCGTATGAAGCGGTCCATCCCCCGTATAGGCGCGGACAGTGTCCTCGTCCATGAAAAACGAATCGAGGAGCGAGTAAACTCCGGCGGCATGGGAAACGGCAAGATCGGCTTGGACCGGCGGCAGTTCAGCCCGCTGGACGAACGAAGGCCAGTCGATGCGTAGCTTTTCCTGAGTGCCGAGGAGAACGATCGAGTCGTCGGTCCATTTGTACCAGATGGTCGTATGCGGAAAAGCGGCCTGAAAAGTGCGCACCAGCATCTTGAAATCGGCTTCGGTCATGCCGAACAGCGGCAGCCATTGCGAAACGATGCCGCCGGGACGAAGGATCCGTTTGCACTCCTCGTAAAAATCCAGCGTATAGAAACTCGCATTGCCGCTGGAAAAGACGGGATGAATGATGCCCGGTTGGATCACGTCGTATTTTCGATCGGTCGCCAATACGTAGTTGCGGCCGTCATCGATGCGCACCCGCACCTGCGGATCGGAAAGAATGTCGGTCGGCGAGCCGGTTGAAGGTCTTGCGACCGACAATTCGCAAGCCTCCAATTCGGCGATATCCACATTAACCCCGTATTGTCGGGCGGCGAGGGTGGTGAACCCGATCCCCAGGCCGATCAGCAGCATGTCATGCGCTTGCGGAGCCAGGAGGAGCGGAAGATGGGCAATCATGGTATGGCTTGGCCGGTCGCGCAAGGAATCATCCGAGCAGACTACGCCATCGATCGCCATTCCTTTGTCGCCGCCGGCTTCAACGACGGAGACGATCGCTTCCAGCCCTTCGCAATAGCTGTTCAGCTTCGGGGTGAACGCGGCCTTGACCGCCGGCTTCCAATCCTCGGCATTGTTCGCCGGCGAATCATCGAGCGGAAGAGAGACTTGCATCGGGCCGGCGTCGCGGATCAGCGGCCGCCGCGGATTGACGATCAACGTGAGCGCCGCGAAAGCGATCAACGCGATCGCCGCGAGAAGCAGCGGTCGTTTCTTTTTTTGGCCGGCGGCGATGAAAACGTGAATCGCCAGGCCGAGCGCCAGGCTGGCCCCGGCGATCAAAACGATCCCGCTTTTTATGCCGCAGAGCGGCAACAGAACGAAAGCGGCAATCGGCGCGCCGAGGATGCTGCCGGCCGTATCCAGCGAGGCGATGACCGCCATCTTCCGGCCCGTGCCGATGTCGATTCCCTTGTACATCGCGGCAATGAGCGGCAAGGTGGCGCCGGTACAGAAGGACGGAAAAAACACGATCAGCAGCGACGGCAGGAAATAACCGATGATCCGGCCGCCTGCGGTCGGCCCGAGGATGAAGTAGCCGAAATATTGAAAAAACATGAATCCGCCAAGCAGCAGGATGGAAGCCGCGGCAGACAGCCCGATTCCATACTGCAGCTTAGCCAGGGCGGCGAGCGGATCGGCGAGGCGCGGCAGACGGCGGGTCATTCGATAACTGCCGGCGGTCAACCCCAGCAAGGTGATGGTTAAAATGGACGAAAATACATAAACATTATTGCCGATGAAAACCACCAACAGACGAATCCAAAGCAATTCGAAAGCCATGCTGGCGAAGCCCTGAAGACCAAAGATCCAGAGCGCGATTTTCAACGATCCCGGCATGCCTGCTTTTCCGGCGATCGAAGGCGCCGCGGCCGGCAACCCGGTTTGAACGCGGTCGCCGGTTGTCGTTTCGCCGTGAAGAAACGCGCGGAGCAAACAAACCATACCGACAAAAATACTGATGGACGCGCCGATCCAGGCCGTGTTCTTCACGCCGACGCGTTCCATGAGGACAAATCCCGCCGCGGCCGCGCCGACCATCGCGCCAAGATTGTTGACGGTATACATTCGCCCGGTATCACCGCCGGATAAGCGTTCCTTGGCAGAATACACCGACATGACCACGGGAAAAGTTCCGCCCATCAGCGAAGTCGGAACGATCAGCAGGGCGACCGCGAAGGCCAGACGGATCAAACTCAGGGAGAGGTGGCCGGGTACGGCGGGCCAGAGTTGAATATAAAGACCTTTCAGAATCTCGAGGATGGCGGGGAACGAGAAAGCGAAGAGCCCGATGCCGATTTCCATCAGGCCTAGAAGAAACCAGGGATGCTTGCTGCGGTCGACGAGACGGCCGAACCAGAAGCTGCCAAGCGTTAATCCCGCCATGTAGGCCGAAATGACGGCGCTCGAAGCATAGGTGGTGACGCCGAGAACGAGGCTGAGGTTGCGCATCCAGACGACTTGAAAGAGAAGAGCGCTTGCTCCCGACAAGAAAAACAGAAAGGCCAACAGTAGGCGATCCGGTTGGCGACGAACCTGACTCGGCATGCAATGATCCCCAATCACTCTTGATTCGTAGGTCGTTTCCGTCGGTAAATTATTCAACCGCGCCCGGTGGATGTCCAGCGACACCAGGATCGTCGGTGGAAAGCAGCTTTTCCCAATGAAATCTTTCAATCATCGCCGGCGCGGCCGGCAGGGGCGACGGTTCGCCGGGGCCGGGCACAATCACCCCCGTTTCCAGCAATACCCGCGCCGCTTCGCGGGCCAGCAACTCGTAACCCTGCCAGTTCATGTGGTGAAAATCGACGAAGTATCGTTCATCGGGGATCCCGTGCGGCGAGGCGTTTTCCAGGGCTTTTTCAAAGTCGATCAGCGGCAGGTTTTCGCGCGCCGCCAAATCGCGAATGAAAACGTTGCGCGACGGGCGCGTGCGATTCAGGGGATTGAGTTGCACGTACAGGAAATACAGGTCCCGTGCTTCCTCCCAGCGATTCAAGGCTTCGAGACACCGGGCCATGTAATAGGTGGAAAACGCCTGGTTGGGGCTGCCGGCCAAGGCTTGCAGCGCTTCTTCCCAACGCTGCTCGGCCATCAGTTTTTTCCCTTGTTCGATGAACCGGTCGTCGGCCGGAAGCCGCGGGCTGACCCCGTGCGAGTCCTGGAATTCCGGCCGGAATGGGTATCGGACGTTGATCGGCATGGTGGCCAGCGCCACGCGGACGTGCTCCTTTCGGGCGGCGGCGATCATTCGCCGGATATTATTTTCATAGTTGTTTTCGATCTTTTGATTGTCCGGATCCTGTGGCGCGAAATAGCGGCGCTCGTCGAGGGCCGGTTCGCGGAGCAGGACTTTTTTCAGCGCCCGGTAAAGGATGAAGCGATGCGCGATTTCACTGAATTTCGCGGGAACAAAGCCCTCGTTGTTGCCCACGGCCACAATCAGCAGATCCGGATGCAGGCGTACGATGGTTTCGACGATACCGCGGATGCCAAACGAATTCTGGCAGCCGGCGCCGAAGTTGACGCCTTCGAAGCGGCGCGATGGAAGTTGGCAGGACAAATCGGCTTGCAACCAGGTCGTGATGTCGCCGTAACCCAGGGTGTGCTCCAGCGTATTGTACGGAAAGCCCTGGATGAACGATTCACCGGTGACGAAGAAACGGAAGGTGCCGGGCGGCTTTTCCCGGAGGAACACCTGATCGGCCATGTTGTCGGCGTGGACCCGCCAGGCCGGACCGGCGGGTAAAACCGACGGGGTTAGAAAATCGATCGGCGCCTGGGCCACCATGTCGTCGAGGCGGGTTGTTTTAATCAGTCCCCGTTGTTCCAGCAGTCGTAGCGTAAGGGACGCGGCAACGAACAGCACGAAGAAAGGCACGAAGACGAAAATCGCTCGTCGGACCCGGAACCGAGCCGGCCGGATACCGCGCCGCCCGCGGCCAGGGTGGATATTTTTATCGAGTTTTACGATCCCTTTCATGGTCGTCCTGACGGCGAACGACGATACCCGGATCCGATCGAACGGTGGAAACGCCCGCTCAACAATAGGTCTGCACGCATTCCGCGGCGCAATCGCCAGCGGCACTGCAGTCGGCATACTGGTTCATACAGGCGCACTCGCACGAAAGATCGCCCGCGGAATCGGCACAATCGTCGGCAAAGGCGTCGTAATCATCGAGACAATCCGCGACGGTCGGGTTAAAACCGCAATCGACCGCCCAGTCGCACATGCTTTGCACATTGCAGGCCACGTTATTGTTGCCGTTGGTGGCATTGTCATCTTCGGTCGTGTCGTCGTTGTCGTCGTCATCGTCATCATCGCCGCAGGAAACGGCCGTCAAACCCGCGCCGAGAACAAACACCAATACCATGACCCAACAAAAGGTTTTCATTTTTCCCTCCGTCTTGAATGGCTGCGATCCCAGCAAAACACTTCAGGCGGTCGAAGGCAAGTTTATTCATCTTCCCTGATCCGGGAATAAGGGATGGAAGGTAGGCCGGCAACGACGGCCTTAGCGACGGTCGGCGCGCGGGAAAATTTTTCGCAATTCCACCGCCCGCTGTTCGGCTTTTTCCCACATGCGCAGATACGCCTCGGCCGAGCGAAAGAGCGGCTCGATCGCCGCGTCCCCGGCATCGGCGCGCGCGTCCTGTATCAATTCCGGCAACAGACCGATGTCCACCAGGCCTTCGGTATTGAAATCGACGGCACGATTGCCGAGGAAGGGCGCGGTGAACTCCACGTCGCCGGCGTAGGAGGAAAATGGGTAGGTGATCGGATTCGGTTGCTCTTTGGCGCAGGCGCCCGCGGCGAATCGGCCGCCCGGCGCGCCGGCGAAACCATTGAGATCGAAACCGAAACCGACACCCGGATAGCCGCCCAGGGATTCGATCAAGGCCACGCGGTCCGTCAAGCCGCGCACGGTCGCTCCCGGGTCATCCGGATCCTGGCAACGGCCGAGCCCGATGGTGGCATAGCCGCCCACCGTGTAAGGCCGTCCGGCCCAGACCCGCCCGTGGGTCGCGGCCGCCGGATAGTCGTATTCTTCCAGAATTTCGTAGGCTCGCCGGTACGACCACGAGGGGAAGTGGTCGACCTCGATGATCATCCCGCGCGCCATCAACCCCGCCAATAACGCTTCCCCGTAGGGCGTGATCGTCGCGTTCTGGCACCAGTCGCCGCTGATCGACGGCTGCAGGAAACGGAACATGTAACGAAGAACCAAGGGCACCGGATGTTCGCCGAAACCCGACATGTCGACCGGCGGATCGGCAAGGTAGTCGTCGCGCGCCTGCAACAGGCCGCCGAAGAATATACCGCCGTTGTCCCAGCCCCGGTTCTGGCCGTCGGTCGGGCAATCCTGCGTCATGTTCGTCCAGTGGCCGCTATTGAAGAAGTTGCCGCCCTCGAGAAAGCCGCGGTTGCCGTCGCCGGGCGAGAAGCGATTGTCGTATTTGTGCACGGGAAAAACGGCGCGGATGCCGCGGGCGTAGTAGACGTCGAGTTGTTCGTCGATCCAGGCCTCATCGCAGACCGGGTCTTCGGGACGCGGCGTAAGCCGGCAACGGAAGGGGCTGGAGGTTTCGATGCCGAGCACCACCGCCAGCTTGCCGGCGGCGATCACCTCGCGGGCCTCGGCCGGGCTGCGGACGATACGGAACCAGCCCAGGCCTTCTCCGCCGGCCTGCGCGTCGATGTAGCGTTGCATCGCCCAGGCTTCGTCGATGATCCGGTCGACCGAGGTCATATCCTCGCAATCGTAGCGGCTGGGCTCGATGCCGCTGGCGACCATCAGGCTGCAGATCACGAAATCGCTCGTCGCATGCGTGACCATCAGTCGCAGCCCCGCCAGCCACGCCCGTTCGAGCCAACGGTAGTACATCGTCTGATGGGTCGAGCGATGGGGCGCGTCGGGCCAATCGGTAAACTCGGGCCAGCCGGCCGTCGCATGATTGTCCACGGGGAGTTCGCCGAGGAGAAAGGCGACGGCCAGCGACAACACGGTCGACGGGTCCAATCCCAGGGAGTCCCAGACGTAGCCGAGGAAGTCATGGCGGCCGTTTTCGCCGTGCACCACGCTGCAGTCGCCCAGAGCGTGCGTGACGCCGAGACGGTGAAAGGTTCCGCCGTGAAACAATCCCCCGCCGAAGCTGAAATTCGTCAGCAGATGCTCGTGCGCGTCGGCGATGCCGTAGAGCGTGCCGTCCGCGAAAGTGGTGCGGGTGATGGCGCCGGCGGCGTCCAGTGACATTTCCGGATAGGTCGCGCAGCCGTCGACCGGCACCAGCGACAACGCGACGGGGTTGCCGCCGAGCCCCAGCGGGCCGAGCAGCAGGTCGTTCCGGCGGTTGCGGAACTGGTACTGGGACGGGTGGCCTTCGAAGGGTTCGAGAATCCATTCGGCACCGGAGATGTAATCGTCCTCGACCCGCGTGACGTCGGATTCAAGGACTTTGGCGCGCCGCAGCGGCCCGTTGTCGCTAAGAAAGTAGGCTTGCTCGGCGTCGTAAAACAAATAGGTCGTCAGGTCGGAAGGCTGCAGATAAAAGTGCGCGGCCGCGTCGGCATCCGGCACGAAGGCAAAGGCGGTCTCGGAAACGGCGGCCAGCCATTTCCCGTCGTCGGTCTGTACCGCGGCGCACAGTCCGCCCAAACCTTCCAACGCGACTTCATCGTCATCGGTTGCGTCGTCATCGGTTGCGTCGTCGTCGGTCGCGTCGTCATCGGTCGCGTCGTCATCGGTCGCATCGTCGTCGGCCGCGTCGTCATCGGACGAGTCGTCATCGGTGGCATCATCGTCGGCCCCATCATCGTCGGCCGCGTCGTCGTCCGTGGCGTCGTCGTCGGGCGTGTCGTCGTCGGCCGTCGCATCGTCATCGTCGAGCGGATGATCGGCCTCAGCGGAATCGTCGCCGGCGGAATGGTCGGACCCGCAAGCGGGCAGCAGCGCGATCGCCAGCAAAAAGAAAGGTAACAGGCTAAAAATCGTTTTTTTCATGTTGCGATCCCTTCCAGGCGCGGGGTCGTTTTTTTCTTTTTTACTACTACATTTATGCTGGTGGGGATAGTGGCAATGTCCCAGTTTGTGCGATATTGGAAAAATCTTTCCGGTCCCGCGGGGCGCCGACGCTTGAAGATTTCGGCGGAATGGCATCCTATTGAAATGAAATTCCCATTTGCCGGAGCGTCTGATGAGGCGAGGTTTCCGGAATTTTTCGATCTTCATCCTTTGCCTGCTTCCGTTCGCGCTGCTCGACGGTTGCGACAGTCGCGATGGAGAGCAAGGGAACAGCCAGGCGGACGACGGCGGGACGGATAACGACGACCGGGACGCCCAGCCGGAATGTTGGGAAGCGGGCGGTGACGCGCCAACCGCCGATGTCCTGACGCCCCGGCAATCGCCGGAATACTATGTCGAGCAGAGCCTGAAGTATTTCGACACCCTCGATTCCTACGCCGATCCGCGCTCGATCCCGAACTATTCGGAACTGGTCGCCCGCTGGGAATGGCCGCCGTGGCTCAAGCTGACCGGGCTCGGCGACGAGGCCATGATCTGGATCGATCTGGCCTTGAAACTGTATCCGACCTCCGTCGCGGAGCGCGATTGCCGCGCGTTTCCCGTGCAACCTTTCGGCCGCTGCCATGTCGTTTTTTACTACCAGGACAGGCCTTGTTCGATCTATGAAGAATTCACTTTCAACGACCGGGGGGAGATGACGTTTATCGAGGCCTGGTCGGACATTCCCGGGTTGTTGCCGACGAGCGATCCGAGCGATTACTGGGCGGAAGACGCGGCGGCGCATCGGTTGTCGACCAAAATCCCGGGTCTCGGGACCGCAACCGGACTCATCGACCTGAACGGCGATTGCCTGCGCGAAGCGGCGCGAACCGACGCGGAAGTCGCCGACTTCGCGACCCGCGCCCGGTATCCGATCGTCTCCTGGATGGCCGAATTCCTGCGGGTCGGCGACGACATGATGCGTCTGGGCTGCGAATGACGATCCGCGGATCGCCGCCTTACCCGTTGCTGATCGCCGGCGCCTTGTAAAGCCATTCGGTTTCTTCGAGCTGCGCGAGTAGAAAATCCGCCAGCGCCTCGCGTGAGAGCCAGAGGAGTTTGATCCGCGGATTGCCGATGAAGCCGGCCACCGCCGGCCGTTTTGCCGGCCGATTCGTCAGTAGGGGCAAGCGGACGAGGATCCAGTCCAGCGAACTGGTCATGATGACCTTGGCGGTTTCGCTGATCTCATGGTGGACATTGCCGGCGACGGCTTTGAAAACCTTTTCCTCCAACCAGAACGAAAAGCGAAAGCGATCCCCGGGGTCCACCACGCTCGGCGGCACGGTCGCGATCAACCGTTTGACACCGTGTTTTTCCATCGCCGCCACGATGCGCCGCATGCCGTCCGCGATCGGCGTGCCGCTGAATTGGCCCTTGGGCCCAAGCAGGCTGATGACCGCGCCGGCTCCGGCTACGACCGTAGCGATCGCCGACGCGTCGCTCAATTCGCCGACCGCGACCTGAAGCTTTGCCGACCGGATTTGGAGTTTGGCGGGATGGCGGACGTAGGCGTTGACTTCATGACCGGCGGCCAACGCTTTTTCCACGAGGAGCAGGCCGGAAGCTCCCGTGGCGCCGAAAACGACGAGCTTCATGTGACTTCTCCGGTGTTTTGATGGACGCAACACAACGGTCGCGGTGCCGGTCCGATGCCGTGCCGGGACGACTTCGGATGTCGAGCCGCGTTACCGCATTCTGACGTTCCGCATCCGCTTGATCCCGCCGTCGGCGGCGAGACGCCGATCCGTGTCACCGCAGCCACATGGAAAGAGCTTATAAAAATTAATATAACCGATCGGCCGCCGCAGTCACGGCCCCGGCGAAAAAAACAACCGCGTGGCCTTTATTGCCGGACCCGTTAAATGCCTTTCTTCTTTTTCAGGTCGAGCGCGGTTTTCAGCCCTTTTTCGCGGATGGTTTTCACCGCGAGGCGCAGCGGCGTCACAACGTGGAAACGCCGGCCGAACCGCCGGAGGCGGGCTTCGTCGATGTGAATGCCCAAGCCGGGCTCCTGCGGAACGTCGATCGTGCCGTCGGCGTTGACCGTCACCGGCGGAATGATGCCATCGCGGAATTCCGGCACCCAGCCCGGCGGCTCGAACGGATATTCGAGGTAGTCGCGATTTTCCCACGCGGCGAAGGCGTGCAGGTTGATCAGCAGGCCGATGCCGTTGGTCCAGGTGTGCGGCGAGTAGCCGAGCCGGCGCTTCCGGCATTCCGCCATGACCTGCTTGGCGACGGTCAGGCCGCCGCAGAACGTCGCGTCGGGCTGATAGATGTCGAGGCATTCGCGCTCGAACAGGGCGCGCAGTTCGTGCCAGTCGCCGAGCAGTTCCGCGCCGGAGATGGGCGTTTTCACCTGCCGGCGAAACTCGGCCATGCCGTCCCAATCGTGCATGTCCAGCGGTTCCTCGATCCAGGTGATGCCCAGGTCGTCGCAGGCGCGGCCGAAGTTCAGGGCGTATTCCCGGCTCCAGATCGGCGTCGGCTCGACGAGCGACACGGGCCAACCCTGGTTGGCGTCGACCCCGATGCGGAATCCGTCGCCCAGTTCCTTGCGAACCTGCGCCAGGATGCCGATGTCGTCCTTCATCGCGGGGTCCTTCACGCGGATTTTCAGCGCCTGAAAACCCATCCGGCGGATTTCGTCCAGGTAGGGCTTCCGGCGACCGAACGGGCGCAACTCGCCCGAGGACGCGTAAACGCGCACGCGCGGCACCGGCGTTTCCGTCTCCTGCAACAGCCGGTAAACGGGCTTGCGTTCGAGTTGGCCGATCAGGTCGAAGAACGCCGCCTCGATCCAGTAATTCCGCCAACCGAGGTAGGACGATTCGCGCAGGCGACGGCGCACATTGACCAGGTCGCGCGCCTCCAGGCCGAGCAGAAAGCCGCCGAGCAGATCGCCCAGCCCCTCGCGCTCGCGACTGAAGGCGTTGCCCGCCGCGATGCCGACGAGGCCGTCGTCGGTGGTGAGCCGCAGCAGCGTGAAGCGGTTGTGGGTTTGCGGATAACCGGGGATCCAGGACGGATAGAATGGCGTCCGGAGCGGTACGCTGACGTGGTACAATTCGATGCGCTCGATGCGACTCACGCGGGCCTCCTGCTATTTCATGTCCTGTTGATGCGCCTAAAATACCGGAAAACCACGGCCGGCGCGAGGGCGGGCCGGGCGGCGGATTGACCCTTGGGGCGATCCGCGGTAAGTCGGACGGCGATCCACATTAATGCTCGAACGGGGCAGGGAGGCGACCATGGCCGACGCGCAATTCGTGCTGGCGCTGGATTCCGGTTCGCAAAGTTCGCGCGCGCTGTTGTTCGACGCCAAGGGAACGGTGCTGGCCAACGGCAGTCACGCGCACGCGGCGATGCGGCACCCCGAGCCCGGGGCCGTCGAGCAGGATCCGATCGACATCCGCGATTGCCTGTTCGGCGCGATCCGCGACTGTTTGCAGGCCTGGGGCGGCGATCCGGCGGCGATCGCCGGCGTTTCACTCACCACGCAGCGCACCACGGTGCTGCTGGCCGCGGCCGACGGCACGCCGTTGATCGACGCGGTTTCGTGGCTCGACCGGCGGACGGCGGGCCTCGATTCGGAACCGAAAACCGCGCTACGGCTGTTGCTCAAAGCGATGGGCCCAAACGCGCTGCTGCCGCGCCTGCTGGCCAAATCGTGGCCGCGGCAATGGCGCGAGCGCGATCCCGAAACGCTCGCCCGCGCGGCGTGGATGTCGCCGATCGAGGGTTGGCTCAACCACCAACTCACCGGCCGCAACGCCGTCGCGCCGGGCGGCCTGGCGGGGGCCTGGCCGTTCGACGTGAAAAAACGCGCCTGGTCCAAGCCCGGCTTGTTGTACACCCTGCTGGCCTACGAGCCGCGCTGGCTGCCGGACATCGTCGAAGCCGGGCAGCGAATCGGCGCCGTCACCGCGGCGGCCGCCGGGCGCACCGGCCTGGTCGCCGGAACGCCGGTTTTCGCCTGCGGCGGCGACAAGCAGGCCGAGGCGCTGGGCGCGGGCGTGCGCGGCGAACAACGCAACGTCGGCGCGGTCAGCCTGGGCTCCGGCTCTTCCATCTGCATCCCTTCGCTCAAGCCGCTGGCCAGCATGAATTACCACTGGCTGACCATGGCGGGCTGCGAACCGGGCCTGTGGTACCTCGAATACCTGCTGTTTCGCGGCATGTGGACCGCGCGGTGGTTCGCCCGTGAATTGGGCAAGGATCTGGAAGCCGAGGCCGCGCGCAGCGGCCGCCCCGCCGAGGCGTATTTGTGCGATGAGGCCGAAGCGGTGCCGGCGGGCGCGAACGGGCTGGTCACCTGGCCCCGCTGGTCGCCGACGCTTCAGCACCCGATGGAAACCGGCACCTGTGTCGGTTTGCGCGAAACGCACACGCGCGGGCACTTCTTCCGCGCCTTGCTCGAGGGGATCGGCTTCGATCTGCGGCGCGGCCGGGAAATTCTGGAAAAGGCGGCGGGCGTGAACATCGCCGAGGTGCGCGTCGGCGGCGGCGGTTCGCGGTCGTCGGTGGTGGTCGGCATCCTGGCCGACATTCTGGGCGTGCCGATCGTCCGGCCGCCGTCGGAGGAGTTGGCGGCGCGCGGCGCGGCGATCGTCGCGGCGGTCGGTTCGCGCCTGTACCCCTCGTACGACGCGGCGGTGTCGGCGATGGTGCCCGCGGCCGAGACGGTCCGTCCGGACGCCAAGCGGATGGCGCTTTATTCGCGGATCTACCGCGAGGTCTACCTGCCGGGGCTCGATGCGGTGCGCAAGCTGTCCGGGCGGCTGGTGGTGCCGCACGAATAAACGGCGGAATTTTCCCGCTCAGCAGTCCTGCAAATTTCTGCCGGCGAAGAGAATGGCCTCGGTTTTCGGGCAATACTGCGTCAGGAGCGGTTTCGGCGACAGCTCCAGCGTACGCAAGGTGTCGGCGATGGCGTGATCGCCCAGCGTGAGTTGCGCCGCCTCGGGGTCGCGGCTCTGCGCGAACTCCAGCGGATTGGTCAGCACATTGGCGACCAGCGGGATATTGTCCTTGACCGAGTAAGTGACGAACCGCGAGACCTTACCCGGCGCGACAGGCTGCACCTTGCCTTGCAGCGTCAGGATGCGCTTGCCCTGTTCGCTGAGGTCGCACGTCAGCGTGTCGGCGCCGCGGGTGAACACGATGTCGGCGAGGAATTTGGGGTAGCCGTACAATTCGACGCCGCCGTACCGGGCGATTTCCGTGGTCACCGGCAATTGCCAGACGTAGACCGAAAACCGCCGCTGCAACAATTGCCACCCGGCGGTGAGGCCGGGTACCTGCGGTTTGCCCAGGGTGACCATGAACGCGATGC
Organism: Myxococcales bacterium; assembly: GCA_012517325.1. Classification (NCBI taxonomy): domain Bacteria; kingdom Pseudomonadati; phylum Myxococcota; class Myxococcia; order Myxococcales; species Myxococcales bacterium. The sequence continues at coordinate 15,000 of JAAYVF010000036.1, forward strand.
TGAATTCGTTGTACGGATCGATGTCCGATTGGCGATATTCGAAGGCGGTGAACGCGGCCAGGCATTTGCCCGGCAGCAGTTCGATGGGATACATGTCCGCGCGCGGCAGCAGTGCGCGCACCTTGGCGGTCGCGGCGGTGAAGATCGCCGTCAGCGAGGTGTTGTCCGGATAAAAAACCGGCAACTTGGCCTTGCGGCCTTCCCATTCGAAGTCCCATTGCTTGACGCTGCGGAAGAATTCGCTGCTCATTTTCGCCCCCCGGCGGTTAGGACAAGGTTTCTTTTTCCATTGCCGCGAGCAACAACTCGGCCCGCGGATTCGAGATCGGCAACAGCGCGAGCGTCGCCGCGTCGCGCAGCCGTTTTTCCAGGCCGTATTCGCGCATGTAACCGTAGCCACCCAGCAGTTGCACCGCATCGGCGGCGAGCCGGGCGGCGGCGTCGGTCGCGAACGCTTTGACGCCGAGCGCGGTGAACCAATCCGGGCGGGCCGCGGCCTGCGCCAGCGCGCCGGCGGCGGCGATTTCGGCCGCGGTCATCGCCCCGAGAATCTGGCGCAGGTGCGAATGGTCGATGATCATCCGGCCGCCCTGGTAGCGTTGCGCCATGTAGGCCAGCGCCTGCCGGCGTGCCGCCTGCATCGTCCCGAGCGCCGCCGCGGACACCGTGTAGGCAAGGTAACGCAGCAGCGTTCGATAAAAGGCCAGCGCCGCATCACCGGCACCGATCACCTGCTCGGCCGGCAGCGGCCAGTCGGCGAACGACAACTCGGCCAGCGGCATCGCCCGCAGGCCGAGCGTGAATTCCGCCGGCCCGACCACGACCCCGGATTGATCCGCCGGCGCCAGGAAAGCCAGCGGCGTCTTGTTTTCGTCTTTGGCGAACGCAACAGCGAAGCCGTGCGGCGCGGCATTGATCGCCAATCCGGCACGGCCAGTCGCGCTTCGCCTCGCGTCGATGGCGACCTCGGTTTCGAAATCGTGCGGCGAGAGCGGCTCGGGAATCGCGACCGCCAGCGGCCACCCGGATGAAAAGACGCGCGTTAGCAGTTCCGCCGCCGGCCCGCCGGCTTCGTGCATCGCCGCGACGATCGCCGCGTGAACGCCGAAGACCGCCGCGTGTCCGGCGCAGGTCCGTGCGAGCACGGCCACCAGCGCGCCGAGTTCCGCCAGGGTAAAGCCGTAGCCGCCCGCGCTTTCGGGCAGCATGAAGCGGTCGAAACCCGCCTCCAATCCCAGCGCGAAGACCGCCGCGGGAAACGCGGGATCGGCGTGATCCACGTCGGCCGCCGCCGGCGCCAGATGCCGCGCGGCGAACCGCGCGGCGGTTTGTTCGACTTCCGCGAGCCGCGTTGCCTCAGCCGACATGGCCGGACTCCCGTGGGAAAAGGTTGACGAACAGGTTGTGCCGATTGAGCTGATTCGTTCCCTCGTAAATCTGCGTGAGCTTGGCGTCACGGTAGATTTTTTCCAATTCGTGACGGTGCAGCGACGCTTCCAGGCCGACGATCTGCAGCGCCTCGTAGGCGACCGCCATCGCGGTGTCGCTGCCGGCGATTTTGCCGCCGGAAGAGTATTGCTGAATCTGGCGCTGATCGTTCGGATCGAGCTGTTCGTCCAGCAGCCGCTGAGTGGTGTCGAGCATGAATTTCGAGCGCAGGGCGTGCGTGAACAGCGATTGGCGGCGCACCGCCGAAGGCGCCAGGTCGAGCAGGCGCGCGGCGGGCTCTTTCATCAATTTGGGCACGCCGGTGAAATCGAAGCTCATCGTGCCGTCGAGGTACTGTTGCCGCGCCGCGTGAATCCGGCGCGCCATTTCGGCGAGCTTGATCCGCACCCATTGCTGGTCGAACAGCCGGCGCCCGCCGGTCTTTTTACGCACGGCGTAATCGACGACGCGCTCAAACGCGCCCCGCGCGATGCCCGTCGCGATGGCGCCCACCGGCCCGCGCGATGCGCCCAGCACGATTTCCACGCCGCGCATGCCGTCGCCTTCGCGGCCGATCAGGTTGGCGCGCGGCACGAAACAATCCTCGAAAACCAGTTCCGCCGCGGGGCAGGCTTTCATGCCCATTTTTTCCTCGACCCGGCCGATGCTGAAACCCTGGTCGCCCGCGCGCACCAGAAAGGCGGTCATCGTTTCCAGCGGCTTCGCGCGATCGAGCGGCGCGATGACCGTCGAATAGCGAGCCACCGAACCGTTGCTGATAAAGACCTTGCGGCCGTTGAGCCGGTAACCGCCGGCGACGGGTTTGGCCTCGGTCATCAGCTTCGCGGTGCGCAGGTAACCGGTGTCCTCGACGTCGGAACCGGCCAGCGGTTCGGTGATCGCCGCGGCGAAAATCAGCGGCTCGCCGCGTTTTTCGGCGGCGGCGACCTCGGCCAGCGAACGGTCAACGTGATAAAAATCGAGGCCCAGCAAGATGCCCGAAATGCCCAGCCCGTGCGCCCCGAAGATGTTGGCCACGCCGGCGCAGGCCGCGCACAATTCCTCGAGCACGACGGCGGTGACGGTGGTGAAGCCGCCCGCGCCGCCGGCCGCCCGCGGAATCGCCATCGACAAAAAGCCGAAGGGCATCGCTTGCCGGATCAAATCCCAATCGAAATAGCGTGGATCGCGGCGGCATTTGGCGTCGATTTCCAGCGCCTTGGGCCGGATGAAACGGTCGCCGTATTCGCGCGCCTTGGCCTGCCACTCCTCCAACTCGCGCACGTAGTCCGGCGCGTGCTCGGCGAGCACCTTCAGCCGGGGGGCCATTTCGCGCAGGCCGCGCCGGTTGATTTCGACGTCGAGAAAATCGCTCATGATCGCGTCTCCCGCGCCCGGTCGGGGCGCCACGGCGTTCAACGGAGACTTTCGAGATACTTTTTCAAGGCCGCCGCGCTGTTGTAGCGGGGTCGCCAGCCCAGCTTTTCGCGCGCCCGCCGGGCCGATACCAGGATCGCCGCCGTGACGCCGGTTTCCATCCATTCCAGCGCGGCGGGCGATTTCAAGCGCAAAGCACAAAGCAGCCTGACCAGGCCCGCGGCCAGCGGCCGGCCGACGTGCAGGACGCGCCGACCGAGGTACGAACCGAATTCGTCCGCGGTGCACGGGTCGCCGCCGGTCAGATTGAAGGCGTCGGAATGGTCATAATTCAGCGCCAGGTAGAACGCTTCGACGATATCCTCGTCCCAGCAAAGGTCGGTCTTCATCCGCCGGTCGAGGCAAATCAGAACCGGGCCGCCGTACAGCTTGCCGACCGAGTTGGCGACGCTCGGCCCGAGAAAAATCGACGGCCGGAACCGGATGATGATCAGCGCCGGATGTTCCCGTTGAAATTCGTCGAGGAAACGTTCGACCGCGCCCTTGCCGCGCGAGTAGTACCAGTTCGGATTCGGCCGCAACGGCGAATCCTCGGTCAGCGGCTCCGGGTTGTCCGCGTGGGCGCCGTAGGCGGCGACCGAGCTGGAGTAAACGATCTTGGGCACGCCGGCGGCGGCCGCGCCGCGAAAAACCCGTTCGCTGCCGCCGACGTTGATTTCGTCGATTTCGGCGGCGGGCATGTTCCGGCGCGGCTCGACGATGAAGGCGAGGTGATAAACGACATCGCAGCCCCGAAACAATTCCGCGAAGGGCGCGGTGCGCACGTCCGCTTGCACGAAGGTCAGCTTCGGGGATGACGCGGCGGACGGCGCGAGGTCGAGGCCGAGAATGGAATCGATGGCCGTTTCCGCCGCAAGCCGTTTGACGAGCAATTGGCCCAGATAACCGGAGACGCCCGTAATCGCCACTTTCATCGCGGGCTCTCTTTCTTTCGGTTGCCGAGTGAATTCGATTGCGGTTAGAGAAATCATTCATCCCGGCGCAAATGCCTGAAACCGGCCGGTGAAAATGATCTTGGGTCAGCCTGCCAAAATCACCTGGGGGTGTCAAGTTGAACACTCAAAAACGAGGTGGTTTGCGCGATGGCGGCGCGGTTAAATGCGCCAGATTGAAAGAAATCGAAGACCGGTGTTATTTTCAAACGGCAGACGATCGGCAAGTTGCCGTCGCCGGAAGGATTTCAAGCCGAGCGGCGGCCGACGGCAATCGCTTCGCCGGAAAGGACGAAAAGTCATCATGGCCAACCGCCGATTGTCATTGGAATTTTATCTGGCGGCGCGGCGTTATCGTCGGCGCGGCGTCCGGCGGCCGTTTTTCGTCAGTTGGCGGATAACCGACCGGTGCACGCGCCGATGCGAATATTGCGATCTGACCGCCGGACCGACGGCCGAACTGGAACCCGCCGAAGCCCGAAAGCTCTTGCGGGAAATGATTGCCGCGGGGACTCGCTGGGTGAATTGGACCGGTGGAGAGCCGCTCCTCCGGCCCGATTTGATCGCCCTGGCTCGTGAAGCCGCAGCCGCCAGCTTGGCGGTTTCGGTGAACACCAACGGCGATCTGCTGCCGGAAGTGGTGTCCGAGTTGCCCGCCGGTACGCGGATCGGGTTGAGTCTGGACGGGCCCGAGGCGGTGCAGGATGCCATTCGCGGCCCGGGCAGCGCCGCCGCGACGTTTCGCGCCCTCGAAGCGGCTCGCGGCCGCGGACTGCCCGTTTCCTTGACCTGCATACTGACCGCGGCGAATTGCGATTCGCTGGATTATCCGCTGCGCATCGCGGCTGAACAGCGGTTGCCGATTTCCTTTCAGCCGGTAATCGCCTCGGCGTTGGGCTCGGAACGTAGACATTCGCTGTCGCCAAGCCCTGAGCAGTTGACGGCGGCTTACGCGCGAATCGCCGCGGAGATACGGCGGGGCAATCGCTGGATCGAAAACTCACTACAAAACCTGGAACATCTGTTCGGCCGTTCACCGGTCGGCGCCGCGCCGTGTGTCGGCGGCGCCCTGGCGGTCCGGATCACTCCGGACGGTTCGCTGACGGCTTGCTGGGGAAGGCAGATCGACGGACCGGAACGGATCGCCTACGGACCGATTTCCTTCGCGGACGCCTTTTCCCGGCTGCGGCCCCAGGATTGTTCGCGCTGCTGGTGTTCGGGCATCGTGGAGGCGAACCTGGTGGCTCGCGATTCCGTTCCCCGGATATTCGCCCGCGCTTTCCATGAGCTGGCAAGGTCGGTGCCGTGGAAACGCTGAAACGTTATAGTATGCCGATCCGTCTGGCGGTGCTGTTCGCCTTGCTCGTCTATCTCGTTTTGGCGTCTCGCGACACCTGGAACCAGATTTCCTGGGAATTCTTCCGCCGGTCGCCGCTGTTGGCCATGAGCCTGGTCGCCATTGTCTGCAATGCGGTATTCCCGGCCTGGAAGTATCACTGGCTGTATCACCGTTGCGGCGCGCCGATCACCTATCGAACCGCCTTGATTCTGGAACTGACGACCGCGAGCCTGTCCCTGCTGATGCCGGGCAAAACCGAAAACATGGTCCGGGCGGCGGTTTTAAAAAGTCGCTTCGGAATGTCCTGGCGGCATGGTTTATGGGTGACCGTTTATCATCTTTACACCACCCTCATTGCTTTGCTGGCCACCCTGTCGGTATGGGCGGGCGTGATGAGGGTTTACTCGCCGGCGGCAAGCCTCGCCTTGGCCGTGGCGATCCTGATTTGCAGTTGGATTCCGATTTGGCTCGGGCGGCGGGTATCGTGGGCCGGCCTGGATCTGTTCGCGCGGTTTCGGGCCGGTGATCACGCGATTGCCATTTTATTTTCGTTCGTATTGATCGCCTCAATGCCGCTATTCATTCTGTTGGTCTTCGCCGCGCAGGGGATCGAAGCGGCGCCGGCGGATGTCGTCTTTCGGTCGCTTCTTCTGGATTTTCTCTCGCAACTGCCCGTCTCCATCGGCGGGATCGGCGTCAGGGAATCCGGCACGCTGTGGCTGTTCCGCAATCTGGCGCCGGCGTCGGTGTTGGTGGCGACCGGTTTTCTGACGACACTGTTCGAGAAACTGTTCATCGCCGTTCTGGGGCTGCCTTTCGTCATGGGCGTTTTGCGAATCGCCAAGACCGAAAAACAGCTGGATTCGGCTCGGGACGAACGCCCGGTTTCAGCCTGAAAAGTTGACCCACCCGATCGAATGCTCTACGCTGGCCGAATCCGGCCGAATCCTTCGCCGGCGGGTAGGAGCGGAGCCACGGTATTTTGATGCGAAAAGGCAATCGCCGAACCCAATCCCGACGCGGTCGGCGCGCCGTTGGCGCGAGGCCCGACGGAGCGCGCGGGTGATCCGGCTTTATCCCAATGAGGAGATTCTCGCCCAGCCGCGCGGGGAGGAATCGCCTGACGCGCCGATCGACCCTCGCCAGGCGATGGATCGATTGGCGGAGGCCGTGGCCCGGCTATTCGGTTTGAAGCGGGGATTCTGCGCCGCTTCCGGGCGCGCGGCTTTGGCGGCGATCCTGTCGGGACTGAATTTGCAACCGGGCGCTCGCGTCGTGCTGTCGGCTTACAATTTCTACGGATTGGCGGAGGTGATCGAGCGGCTGGGACTGGCGCCCGTTTATGTCGATCCGGACCCCGTCGCGGCTCGGCTGGACCCGGTCCGCACGGTCACCGGCGAGGCGGACGCCGCCGTCATCCTCGTGACCCATTTGTTCGGCGTCGTTAACGACGCTGCACGGATCCGCGAGCTGGCCGGCGATCGCGCGATCCTCGTCGAGGATTGCTGCCATATCCTGCCGTCTGCCGGGAACGGCGGCGCGAAAGTCGGCACGTCCGGCCGGGCGGCGTTCATCTCCTTTGATCGCTTGAAATTGCTCAATGCGATCTCCGGCGGGATGGCCTTGACCGGCGACGACCAACTGGCCGCGGCCCTGGCCGGGAACCGGCAACCGTCGCTGCGGGACAGCCGATCGATGATCGCCGACCGCCTGCTTTACGAAATCGAACGCCTCGTGCGGCGGCCGGAACTTTACGCGATCGCCGGTCGGTTGTTGGCGAATCAACGCCTGATGGATCGCGTGCGCCGCCAATTCCGCCGCGCCAGGCGCGATCGGCAGGCGCTGCAGGCGGGCCTTCATCCGCTGCTGGGCGACCTCGGCCTGCGGCAACTGGCGGTTCTGGCGGAACGGCAGCGGCAGCGTCAGGCGTTGATCGCGTTTTACCTGGAACGATTGACCGCGAAAGCGGTCGATGAGCCCGGCCGGGCTTACGCGCGGGCGCTGGGCGATGCCTTTGCCGGCACGGCTTACGGGTTGATCGTGACTGTCGATCGCCCGGCGGAATTTCAACGCCGGGCGCGGCAATGGGGTTTTGAAGTGCTGATCGGCGATCGCGTCGCGAGCTTTTTGCCACCGGGCTCCGGCGATGATTTTCCGCGCGCCCGGCACCTGGCGGCCCATGCCGTCAAATTGCCGGTGCTGATCGATGCCGATCCGCGACGGCTGGCCGATTTCGTGGAGCGGAGCACCGACCTGGCCGCCGCTCGGCTGGCGCCGATGGAATAGACTATGCAAACCAAGGCCCTGATCCGCACGGGACGCGCGCTGGCCGGCCGGGAGCCGTTTCCGCTGGCGTTGCGTTGTCGCCTGACCTACCGCTGTCAGGGTCGTTGCCGTTATTGCGCCTTGCCCTCGTTGAACGTTCCCGAGTTGGCCACCGACCAGTGGCTGGCCGTTTTTCGAGCGGCGGCCGCGGCCGGCGCCTGGCGCATCGCCTTTGACGGCGGCGAGCCGTTGCTGCGGTCCGACATCCGCGATCTGGCCGCCGCGGTGATCGACCTGGGGATGACCCTGCACGTCAACAGCAACGGCCTGGAAGTGCCCCGGCACCTCGACTGGCTTTCACGGGTTTCCCTGGTGCAATTGAGCCTGGACGGCGACCGCGCCACTCACGAACTCTCGCGGCCGGGAATCCCTTATGACGCGGTGATCGACGCGGCGCGGCTGCTGACGTCCCGGCGGGTTCCGGTCCGCTTCATTTTCACCATCACCGCGGCGACGGCTGAGGCCGTTCCGCGGGCTTTGCAAACGGCCGCGGAACTGCGCGTACCGATTCTCTTCCAGCCGGTTTTTCCGCTCCGGCTGTCGCGCGGCGCCGCGGCGGTCGATGACGAGCCGGAAAAACTCCGGCCGGCCATCGAGTACCTGTGGCGGGAAAAGCGCCGCTCCCGCTGGATCGCGAACTCGTCGGCCGCCCTGCGCTATTTGCGCGATTGGCCGCGAGTCCCGTTTCGGCGGTGTGCCGCCGGTTGGTTGTTCGCGGTGGTCGAGCCCGACGGCTCGCTCGTGCCGTGCGAACGAATCGACGGTGTCCCGCGCCTGCCCTGGAGCCCCGACCTGGATCTGTCCGCCGCGCTGCGCCGGCTGCAAGGCTATTCCTGCGCCGGTTGCGGTTTTTCGGGCGCTTATCGCCTGTCACGATTGTTATCGGTGCTGCCGCTACACGGTAAACCGGCGGACGACGAACCGGAGCGTTGAGGGGAATGCCTAATTATCGGCCGGCGCCGGCTTGACGTACTTGCGCAGTCGACGGTGCGGATTTTCCTGGTAGGCCTTGAAACGCGTATCCAGCACCGCGCGCTTGCTCTGCGCGAAGATCATCGAAAAAAGCGCCCGGGTTTTGCGTTTGAATTCCGTCCAGGTCCGGATGCCGAGCAGCGACCGCCAGAGGAAGCCGGGGCGGACGTAGAAGCGCAGGTAGGCCAGCTTGGTCAGGCGGTTGATTTCGTCGTTGGTCAACGCCGTCCAAGGCCGCTCCAATTCGCGCTCCTCGACCTGGCCCAGGATGTATTTCCGCCAGTAGTCGTCGCCGGTCCGGGCGAGCATATCCTGCCACATGGGCGAACCCGGCTTGGCGGTGAGCTTCGAAAACTGCGCGTAGTCGAGGTTGAGCCGGGTTGCGTAGTGGACGGTGCGTTTGATCGTTTCGGCGGTTTCGCCGGCGACACCGGTCAGGAAGAAACCGAGGGTTTTGATGCCGGCTTCCCGGGTGGCGCGGATCGCGTCTTCCACTTGGGTCAGGGTGATTCCCTTGTGCATTTCCGACAGCTTGTCCGGCGAGTCGCTTTCGATCCCGTAATAAATGCGCCGGCAACCGGATTCGCTCATCAGCTTCAGCAGTGGCCGGTCCACCGCGTCGACTCGCGAACGGCAGGCCCATTGAAGCCGCAGATCCCGGCGGAGCATTTCCTCGCAGATCGTCGTCGTGCGCCGGCGATCGAACGTGAAGTTGTAGTCGAACAGGTCGATTTCGCGGACCCGGTACTCGCGCCGGCACTCTTCCATTTCCGCCAGCACCTTTTCCGGCGAGCGGGCGTTGTAGGGCGTGTGCGACACCTCGCAGAACGTGCAGCCGCAGGGGCACCCCAGGCTCGTGACCATCACGGTGAAATTTTTTTGTTCGGTCGGAAACTCGGCGTAAAGATCGTTGGGCAGATCGCGGCGCAACGGATGGGGGAAGTCGTCGAACCGCACCGGCCGCGATTCGGTCATCCGGATTTCACCGCCTTCCTTCCAGACGAGCCCGGGCACGGTCTCGTACCGGCGGGCGCCGGCGAATTCCGTCAAAAACAGCGGCAGCGTTTCCAACGCCTGTTCGACGACGCCGAAGTCGATTTCCGGGTGGGCGATCGATTCCTTCGGGTAAACGCGCAGGTTGAACCCGCCGACGATCACCGGCACGTCGACCCGCGCGCGGATGCCGCGTATCCACTCGCGGGTTTCGCCGAACATGTAGGTGGTCATCATGTAACCGATCAGGTCCGGCCGGAAGGCGTTCACCCGCCGCGCGGTTTCGGCGATGTCCAGTTCCAGCGTCCGCGCATCGATGAGCAGGGTTTCGTGACCGGCGCGCTCGGCGATCGCCGCGACCCAGGCCATGCTCAAGGGAGGGAAAAGCCCGAAAAATCGTTGCACCTTGGCAAGGTTTTCCTCGTGCAATTTGTAGCGAAAGGGCGGGAAAATCAGGGCCAGGCGCATCGATTTGTGCTCATCTGAAAACGCGGGAGGGGCAATTCCGTTCCGAATTTCGCCAGCGGGAGATCCGTCACGATCGAGCCTTCCCGGGAACGTAGTTTTTCTTCCGGTCACGACTTCGCGCCGAGATTATAATTTCCGGGGTGGTCATTGTACAGGCAGCGGCCCTTTTGAATCGTCGCGTTCCAGCAAAAAAAGGTTGTGGAAATCCCAGCGCGGATTCAGCCGGGTGAAGCGATATTCCGGCATTTCGCGCCGGAGGTCGGTCGCAAACGTGTTGGGATACAGTGTCAGGACGTACGCCCGCGGCAGGCCGTCGAGCATCGTCCGGAACGCCGAAAAGCGAAAATCAACCCAATCCTGTGCGCGAAACGGGATGCCGTATTCCCGCAGGTAGAATTCCGTGCCCAAGCCGATATGACGGTAGAGGATCACGGGCAGCGGGTCGCGGCGCAAGCGATCCTGCAATTGCGTCAGGGTGTCCGAAAGGCAATAGCGCGACTGGTAAAAATTTTGCGCCAGTTCCTGCGAGGAGGTCCCGCGGGCGATGTCGACCAGGGCGCGGCGGTCCATCAGGTCGATGTTCAACCAGAAAATGACGTTGCAGTAAACGAACAGGGCGACCAGCAGAACACGGGGCGCGCGCCGGAGAAACGGAAGCCCTTGGTAAACCAGCGTCAGGGCCGTGGTGAACCACAAAACGAACAACGGTGTCGCGACCGATAGAATGCGGGCGGTGCCCAGATCGCCGATGCCGAGCAGGTAAAAGAGAGCGAACGGCGTGAGAAGGGCGGTGGTCAGCCAGGCGAACCTACCGCGCAGCCGAAGCACCGCGTCCGACCGGCTCAAGAGGACGACCAGGCAGGCCAGGATCAAACCGGCGACCAGGAGCCACTGATCGGCGATGAAAGCCTTCACCGTGCCCGGCAGGACCACGCTGAAGGCGCGCGGTTCGCAATCCCAGCCGCGTGAAAAGTGATCGACCACGCGATTGCTTCGGCCCGGCAGGCGAAAAAGCAGCGGCGGAACATAGCCGAGAAAACCAAGTGCGGCGCCGGTCGCCAGGGATCGGAGTTGCAACCAGCGGTTGGTCCGCGCCTGGGCCGACGCCCGCGCCATCGCCGCGAGGCCGGCGACTCCCACGCCGCCGAGCAGCAGGGCGTTGGTGGGGATGGTGTAAACGAGCAGAGCGGCGCAAACGAGAATGCCGATCCGGTCGCGGCGCCGCTTGCCGGACCAGGAAAAATAGAGCAGCAGCGATAAAAGCAACATGCTCAGGATGTACCCACGGATTTGCAGGCAGAAATTGTAAAACGGGATCGAAGTAGCCAAAAGAAGGACGACCAGCGGCGCGGCCTCGCGAGCGAGAAAGCGGACCGCGATCCGGTAAAGAACGGCGAAAATCGCCAGGGTATAGGCGAGCGGCACCAGGCGGATCAGCCAGGGGTGGCGCAACAGCGTCCCCAGTTGCAGGCCGAGCCCAAGCCGAAACGGCAGTGTGAAAAGATTGTCGAGCAGGTTGAAGAAGATGTGATTGCCCACATCGTCGTAACGCAAAACCGTGACCCACGGCGGGACGAAGGTGAAAAAAGACAGGGAGCTGAGTTCGTCGAACCAAAGGTCGAGATCGATCCGCCGGCCGAGCCAATACCCGAACGGCAGCAACAGAAGGATCGCCCCGAACAGGTCGCGCGGGTTGAAAGAAAGGCGCCGCATCCCGATCGTCTTCATTACCGGCACACTAGCCGGAGGCGGGAAGGGGAACAAGACGGAGCCGGGTCACTCCAGCAGATCCCGCCAGGTCGGATCCTCGTCGACCAGTTGGCCGATCCAGTCGTAGAGCGTCGTTCCGCGAATGGCCCGGTGCGGCCCGCCCGGCAGCAGGAATTCGTAAGTGGTGTGGGTGTTGCCTTGCACGAAAAACCGCTTGAAACGGCCCGGATAATCCGCGTGGATTTCGTCGGTCACCGCCATGAGGGTTTCCTCGAAACGGTCCGGATCCATGCCCAGGAACCAGGTCGAGATGATCCAGTCGTGATACGAGGAAAACAGGCCGATCCGCAGTTGCCGATCGTATTGCAGATACAACTCGTAAATGTAGGTCTGTACCGTGCCGCCGCATTTCGTGCAGTCGTCGGGGATTTGAATGTTCCAGGCGTCCTTGATCACTTCCCAACTCGCGAGATCGTCCGGGTTCCAGAAGCCGGTGCCCGAGTCGTTCATGATGTAGGTGTCGGTGTCCATGTACTGCGATTTGACGATCGCCCAGCCGAGGTAGGTGCCGTATCCGCCGGCGCTCGAGCCGGAGACCAGAATCTTGTCGGGATGCGGAAAATACTTGCGCATCAGCGTCACCGCCGCGCCGACCTGCCGGAGCCCATGGTGGTAAGCCCACCGGCCGTTTTCCATCAGTTCGTTGTCGCCCATATGAATGCTGTGATCGCAATGCGGCACGTAAATGAAACTCCAATTGCGCAGCGGATTGTCCTCCTCGAACGATTTGAAACCCATGTCCCACGGATAATCGAGCGGCACCGCAAAGCCGCCGCCGGGCCACGTCGCGCCGCCGCCTTCCATGAACAGCATCACCTTGTTTTCGGTTCCCGGATGAATGGCGACCTGCATTTTCGCGCCGAACGTGCAGCGGCAGTCGTCGGTGCTGTAGGTGAAATAGGTGTAGCCGTTATGCCCCGGGGCGCTGGATTCGGGCTCGATCCCGATGTACCGGTCGACATCCATCTTGTCGAACAACTCTTGCAGCTTATCCAGGTTGTCGTTGTCATCGTCGTCGTCGCCGGAATCGTTGTCGTCGTCGGTTCCACCGCCGCCAGAATCGTCGTTGTCGTCGTCATCGCCAGCGGCGGCATCGTCATCATTATCTTGAGCCTGCCCATGACCTGATCCGGGGTCGTCGTCGTCGCCGCAAGCGTTGAAAACCAGTAAGGGAAAAATGAGGAATAAAAAAAGGACCAGGGCCGAATGGAAATTGGCTTTCATGACATCCTCACCCAATCGTCAAGCCGTTATTAAAGAAACACGCCTTGGATGAACTCGTCCCCGACCGCGAAATCCGAATCATTCCGCCGCTGCCGTCGTGACAATGATCGATGAAAGTCCAAGAAGGGCTGATTCATGGTACATGAAAACGGCAAAAATAAAAGCCAAAATGTGTGGTATTTGAGCGTTTTGGAGTGGAATCGTTGGGTGGTCGCGGCAACCGTTTCAAGCGGGCGGCGCGCCGGCCGGCATCTCGCCGTGCCGCTCCAGGTAAATATGGCGCCAGAGTTGAAAATGCAGCAGGTTCCATAACGGGCGGGCGCGATACAAATTCCCCGCCCGATATTGCTCCACCCATTGCCGCACGCGGCGCGGTTCGAAAATCCCTTCCGCGCGCAGTTTGTCCTCCGCGAGCAGTTCGTTCATCCACGGCCGTAGTGCTTCCAGCCATTGATGGATCGGGACGAAGAAGTTTTCCTTGGCCGTGCCGCTTACCGCGGGCGGCAACCACGGCGCCGTGGCCGCGCGCAGGACTTTTTTATTGGTCCGCATGCCGAGGTTGTCGGCGAGGGGAATCCGCAAGGCGCGTTCGACGAGGCGATAATCGAGGTACGGGACGCGGCATTCCAGGCCGTGCGCCATGGTCATGGCGTCGCACTTGAGCAACAAGTCGGTGGGCAGGCGATTGGCCAATTCGAAGCGCAGCAGGTCGGCGACCGCGTCCGGCCCCGGCGCGTGCGCGAACCAGGGCGCGGCGAAATCCTCCGCCAGCCGTTCGAGGCCGATCTCTCGCACGTGTTCCGGCAGCAGCAAGCCGGTCGCTTCGTCGGCGAGCAGCACCGCCTGCACGGCCAGATAAGCGCGGCCGGGCGAATCGAGCGCCGCGAGAAAGCGCGCCAGGCGATCGAGGCCTTCGGGCCCCAGAATGGAAAAATAGCGGAAAAACCGGTCACCCAGGTGCGGCGGGATTCGGCGCAGCACGGCCGGCAATACCCGCAACGCGCGCGGCCCGATCACTCGGGCGGCTTTCCAGGCCCATTGCAGGATCGCGGCCCGCTCGTAACCGGCGAAAATCTCGTCGGCGCCTTCGCCCGAAAAAATGACCTTGACCTGCTCCCGCGCCCGTTTGGCCAGCCGAAAAAGCGGCAGCGAGGTCGGGTCGGCGCATAACTCGTCATAGTGCCAGACAATGCGCGGCCAGTCGGCCGCCGCTTCCGGACCGACGACGATCGTCTGCGACGAATTGCCGAACCGATTGCGCAGCGCCGGGAGATTCCGGGCGGCGCGCAAGTCCGGCAGTTCGGCGGTGAAGGTGCGGATCGGCCCGGCGTGGTGCGTCATCGCGGCGAGCAGCCCGGCGGAATCGACGCCGCCCGAGAGGAACAAGCCGACTGGAAAATCGGAACGCAGGCGCAACCGCACCGAATCCAACAGCAACTCGCGGATTTCCTCGGGCCGCGTCGGTTCCACCGTGTCGCCGGCGGCCGGGGGCGTCCACCAGACCGTCAGGCGCAATTGCCCGTCGGCCCACCAGCCGCGATGGGCGGGCGGCAGTTTGAAGATGCCCGGGAAAATCGTTTCAGGCAGATCGTTGTGCCGGAACTGCAGAAAATACGCCAGCGCCGCCAGGTTGGGCCGCGCCGGCGGCGGTTCCAGCGGCAACAAGGCTTTGATCTCGGAAGCGAACAGAAAATCGCCGCGTGCGACGCAGTAGTAGAAGGGCTTGATGCCGAAGCGGTCGCGGGCCAGGAAAAGCCGCCGTTCGCGACCGTCCCAGATCGCGAAAGCGAACATGCCGTTGAATTCGGCGAGGCAGTCCTCGCCCCGGTGGATAAACGCCTGGAGCACGACTTCCGTGTCGGTGTTCGTGCGAAACGCGATACCGTCCCGGCGCAAGCGTTCGCGGATTTCCAGGTAATTGTAGACTTCGCCGTTGTGCACGATCGTGTAACGGCCGGTCGGGTCGGTCAGCGGCTGCCGGCCTTGCGCCGAGGGGTCGAGAATGGCGAGGCGCGCGTGCGCCAGTTCGATGCCGTCGCCGGAGAAAAGACCCTCGTCATCCGGACCGCGATGGCGCAAGGCCGCCAACGCCCGCCGCCATTTTTCGGGCGGCAGCGGCTCGGCCGCGATTCTGCCCACGAAGCCGCACATTTCGTCCGCTTTTCCTCAACGAAGGGATTTGTTTAGTCTTCGCGCCCGGTGTTCACGCCACAGTTGCCAGGCCTTCGCCCAGGCGGCGCCGAAGATCAGAAAATAAACGAGATCGAACGGATAGCGATAGCGCATAATCGCGATGCTGACAAAAAATTGCGGTGCGTAGAGATAGATCAGGGTGGCATAGACGGCGACCCAATAAATTCGCGCCGCGTTTTTCGGAACCGCGGAGCCGTGACCGCCAGTCGATTCGTTCCCCGGTGATTCCAGCGCGGTGATCCGCTCGTCCCGGTCGCGTCGCCAGAGAACCCCCAGGCCAAGCAGGAGCGTCAGGAATATCAGAAAACGCCTACCCAACAAGCCGGAAAGGGTGAAATACAAGCCGCTGGCGGTCACGACTTCCAGAAAGTCCGGCTTCGCCGGTTGGCCGAGCGCAGCGACGAATTTTTTTTGGCAGGTGACGAACGTCGCGCCGGGCCTCGGCCATTGGGCTTTTTTTTGCGCGACGACTTCCAGCGAAAACAGTTCCTCGACCAACAGGTGTGTCCGGGCGTTCAGCGTCGCCGATATTTCCGCCAGCGAGCGGCGGAGATACGGCCACGGATAATGCCGGACATACGCGCGCCAGAGTTCCATCACCGCCGCGTAGGCTTCTTTTTCGGAATTTTTCCCCCGCGGTAACAGTTGGTTTTCAATGTGCTGAAACGCCCGGTAATGAATCGCGCCGTAATCGGTGCGGCCGACCTCGTCCAGGTAATCGCGGATCGCCGCAAGCGTGGGATCGGCGACCGGCAAGGCCGCCAGCGGCGCGGTTTCGTCGCCGACCAACCGATACATGACCACCGGGGCGAGGCCGTTGGAAAGGGCGATTTCGCCCGTCGCCTGGTGAACGCGTCCGACGGCGGGAGCCAAGACGAGCGCGCAGCCGCCGAAAAGCACCGCCATCCGAACGGCATAGCCTTTGAAATGATGCCGCGACAGATAAAACGGCGCGAGCGCCAGGGCGACCACCACCACTTGCCACTGGGCCACCGGTCGCACGTCGGCGGCGCATCCCGCGAACGCGCCGGCCAGGAAATACCAGGTGATGGACCGGAAGCGGATCGCCTGCCAGAGGGCGCCCAAGTGCAAGGCAATGAAGAACAGAAACAGCGTTTCCGACATCAAAACATGGCCCCAGACGACGAATTCGCCGTACAGTACGAAGGCCAGTCCGGCCAGCAGACCGGCCGCCCGGCTCGCGGCGCGACGGGCGATCGCGTACCAGATGATCGCGGCGCCCAGGACCAGCAGATGCTGGACGATCACCGCAATCAACGGGGAAAACAGCCGGAGGAAGAGACCGTACAGCGGCGGAACCGAGATGGATTGAAGATCGCACCGGTACCCGAAGGTGTCGTGCTCGACCAGCGGCGGCAGGCGAAGTAGCGCCAGCGGCAGGCGCGCCAGTCCCCAAACCAGGACCAGCAACGGCAAGTCCGTTTTCCAGGCCGATGTGGTGGATAAGCTTTTTCGCATCGCTCAGTTATACATCCAATTGCAGCGCGCGCATTGCGGCGGCGTTCGCCCGGTGCGGCGGAATTCGTCGAGCACCAGGCCGCGAAAGCGGTCGGCGGCCGCCGAGCGCCAGGCGTCGCGCAGCGAATGCGTGCGCACGTTGCCGTAAGCGATATACGGATAATCGATGCAATAAACGAAATCGCCGTTCGGCGCGAGGTGCAGACTGATGAACGGGGCGGCGCACAGCTTCTTTTGGCGCGGCAGTTCGCCGTTCGCGTAGTAGTTGCGCAACGCCGCCGCGTCAAAACCGCCGATCCGGTGGAAGCTGATCGCAAACGGCGAAATCCGGCGTTTGATCCACGCCACCGATTCGGCCAGGGCCGCGTGATCGAAGTGGCGCAATTCGTCCCGGACGAAGGCTCCCCACGGCCCGGGGGCGTAGCCCCATTTTTGGGCCAGATGGTCTGCCGCGACGGCCGCGTCCGGCGTGAGGAAATTCAACAACTGGACGTTCCACCAATCGATGGGCAGGCCGCGGCAAAGGCCATAAGTTTCGCGCAGGCGGCCGGCGTTGAGCGCCTGAATGACGCTGCTGATTTGAATCAGCGGGCCCCGGCGACCGATGGCTTGGCGCGCCGCCGCCAGATTGCCGATGCCGGCCAGGGTGCGGGCGAAAGCGTCCTTCTGGCCGCGCACCGCATCGTGCACCTCCGGCGGCCCGTCGAGCGAAATCGTCACCACGTCCACGCCGGTCCCGACCAATTCACGAGCCAGGTCGCGGTCGGCCAGCAGCAGGCCGTTCGTGCTCAGGCGGGTCGGGATCCGCCGGCGGCGGCAAGCGTCGAGCATGCGGAACAATTCGTCGCCGAGCAGCAGCGGTTCGCCACCGGTAAACTTGACGTAGGGGCGTGGCGACCACGTTTCGATTTCGCGAAAAGCCGGCGCCAGGTCGTCGTAGGAGAGGCGGGCGCCACGATAGGGCGGCTCTTGCATCACCTGGCGGATGCCGCACATCCGGCACGAAAGCTGGCAGGCCGAACTGACGGCCGCGACGATTTCGATCGGTGTCCGCCGGGAAACGGCCCGGGCGCCGGCGACGGATCGAGCGGCGATCGTTTCGTAGAGTCGGCGCAGGAAAATGGTTTTCGCGAAGTTGCCGTAGCGGGCGCTCAACCGGGCGATGCGCCATTGGTTGTTGGCCATGGCCGCCAAGAGTTCGGTCGGATTTCCTTCACGCCGGTCCATCCGGTTTTGGGGCGGCGCGTCAGTCATGGTCGCTCCGGGAAGAGGCAGGAAAATCCACCGCCACATAGCAACAACCCCAGCAGGCGGGCAGGGTTCCCGCGGCGCGGATCGCCCGGCGAAAATCGCGGAACGCCGCGCCCCGCCAGATTTCGCGCCAGGACGAATCGCGCACCGATCCGACCTTTACGCTCAGGCAAGGAAAGACGTCGCCCGCGGGATTGATGACGAGATTGCCCCACGGGCCGCGGCAACGGCGCATGCAGCCCGGCCCGTCGGCCGGCGAAAGAAAGAATTGCGCCGCCGATTCCGCCGACGGAAACGGCGGATAGAAGCGAAAGCGCGTGCGGCCGCTGCCGCGTTGTTGCCGCAAGCGCGAAAAGACCGCCGCGAACTCGCGCCGCGCGGCCGGATCCCGCGGGCCGAACGGGTGCTGTTGCCGGAACTCCGGAGGCGACAAATCCGGCTTCAAAAACGGGCTGAGCATGACCGGGTTGTCGTAGGCGAGGGAGAAGGTCAGGAAATCCGCGTCCAGTTCCGTCGCCAGGGCGACGAAGTGGTCCACCTCGTCGAGGTTGCCTTCGTGCACCACGACCTTGAGGTCCAGCAGCGGCCGGCGCTTTCCCGTGGCTCGCTGGCGGGCGCGCAGCCGGCGCAGATTTTCGACCGCCATTTCATAGTGGCGCGGCGCGCGAACGAAGGCGTCGTGCCGCTCGGGAGTGCCGTAAATCGGGGCGCCGATGAGCACGACCCGGCGGCGCAGGATCCGATCGATGAGTTCGTCGGTGAGCAGCGTCGCGTTGGTCAGCAGATTGACGACGCGACGCCGCGCGATGCCGTCGAGGAGGCGCTCGAACTCGGGGTAGAGCAGCGGTTCGCCGCCGGTGATGGTGATCAGGGTATAGGGCGGCAACGAATGGGCCAGCGCGATCCAGTCGGCCGCGTTCAGGCCGTCCGGGGGCAGGTCCTTCGCGCCCTGGGGAGTGTGCTTTTTACAACAATGACGGCAAAAGGAATTGCAGCGGTAGGTGATTTCGAATTGGGCGCGGTAGGGGGCGAGAAATCCGGAATCGCCGAGCAGGAAGGCCGCGCCTTCGTGCCACGAAGTCAGACCCCGGTACCAGACATCGGCGGAAAGCACTCCTTCACCTCGACACCCGCAAAAAAAAAATAGCTCGTGGCCGAGGTATAGCATTGCCGATTTTAGCCGTCAATTATTTGCGGCGAACCAGCATCCGGAGTTTGAGCCCTCTGCGGAACGATCGGCGCGGACAGGAACCTTCGCCGAGTGATTCAAGCGCGGGCTTTTTCCATCTCCAGAAATTCGATCGATTCACCCTGCGGGTCGAGTTTGCAGCCTTCGCCGGTTTGTCGGAAGCCGCAGGCGCGGTAACAGGCGATCGCGCGGGCATTGTTTTTCCGGACGTGCAGGCGAACCCGTGCCAAGGAAAAATCAGCCGGGGCGGTGCGAATGGCCAGGTCGATGGCCGCTCGCCCGATTCCTTGGCCAAGCAGATCCTCCCGGCCGATCAAAATACCCAACCGGACGATCCCGGCTTCTTCTTTTTCCAACCATACGGTGCCGACCGCCGTTCCGTCGACGACGATGACCGACCACTGATAGGCTTCATCGGCAGGGAGGGACCGCCGGTTGAATCGCCGGGGGACGCAACGCGACAGGTAACGCCAAGCGTCGATGGTTTTGCACCAACCGTCGAGCGCCGGCAAATCTTCTCGGGTGAACGGGCGTAAGGTGATCATCTGTTTTTCGCTCCTTGACTACCCCGTGTTTCGACACATCGAAAGAGGGGTTGGTTCCAATCTTGCCGGCGGCTGATTACCGACGTTTCCAAACCGGTGAAAAAACAAAAAAATTGCCGGCCGAAGAAAACCCCCCTGCTTGTGGTCGGCGGCGGCATCTGTTAAGAAGTTGTTAAACCAGAATGAGCATTTCGTTATCTATCCGGGAAAGGTGAACCGCCATGGCACTGTGGAAACAAGCCTGCCTGTTGGCCCTATTAATGATTGCGGCGATTTTCGTCTTGAATGCCTGCACTTCCGATGACGACGACGATGATAACGACGCGGCGTCGGGCGACGATGACGACGACAACGACGACGCGGCGACCGATGACGACGATGAAACCCCGCCGTCCGGACGCGTACCGACGACCCTGGACATGAATTACCTGCCGGTGCGCCAGGGCGACCAATGGGTGATGGCGATCGGCCACGGCGACCAGCGGGTCGTGCGCAACGACCTGGGCGTCTCGCGGCCCACCGAAAACCTGTCGAATCGCGCGCGGCTTTCCCTGGCCTATTTCTTCACGGCGACCGACTTGCACATCGGCGACGAAGAATCGCCGACCCGGATGGACTTCTTCGAGTCGAAACACATTTTCATGGGCGCGTTCGACGCCTCGAGCCGGCCGCAGTACGACCTGTCCGCGCACGCCATCAACGCGCTGGCTAGGACGGCCAACCGCATCCAAGTCGACTACGGCCGCGATTTCGACTTTGCGCTGCTGCTCGGCGACAACGCCGACAATTCGCAGACCAACGAACTGGCGATGATCGTCGACGTCCTGGACGGCGGCGGCCTGCTGACCGACGAGGGCTGGTGCCGCGTCGATTCCGGCGACCTGGACATCAATCCGAACACCGGCCGCGACCGGGGCGAGCGGAATTTCGGCTTCCAGGAAACCGATGGCGAGGGAAATATCCTCAATAACTACTACCGTCCCGACTGGCCGAACTCGAACGCCGATTTCACGTGCGGAGGCTTGCGCCGCTCTTCCGGCGATCCGCTGCCGTGGTTCTCGGCCATCGGCAACCACGACGTGATCAACATGGGCACCTTCGATCCCATGGGGCCGCTGACCTTTTACCGTCCCGATGAATACGTGGCGGCGACCTCGCCCTTCGGTTTCGAAACCGGCCTTCCGTCGGCGATCGCCTACTGGAAGGAAAATCCCGATCAGAAACTGCGGATTGCCAACGGCATTCTGGGCTTGCCGTTGGACTGGGGTTCGGTGTTTTCGCTGGTCGAGAAAATCGGCCTGCTGGGCGATTACGAGGCCGACCTCAATGCGGACTTCGTGCTGATGGATCTGCTGCACGACACGCCTTCGCAGTCGAACGACGACGGCGTGCCGATCACCGCCGACGAAACGCGCGCCTACATGGACACCGCCGGCGTGATGCAGGTGCTGTACGAAACCGGCCATGCACTGTACGAGGACCGCAACGACGACGGCGAGGTGACCCCGGACGACGGCGGCTTCTATTCCTTCGACCTGGCCGACGTCAGCGGTCGGGCGATGCCGGTGCGGTTCGTCGTGCTCAACACCACCGAGAAGCTGCTTTTCCCGCAAGGCGGCGTGACGGCGGCGCAACTCGCGTGGCTGGAACTCGAATTGTCGCGCGCCGAAAAGGACCGCGTGCTGGTGGTCGTGGCTTCGCACCACCAGGAAAGCGACACGATCGCGGGCGGCGACGAATTGGCCGCCACCTTGAGGCGGCACCCGAACGTCATTTGCCACCTGGTCGGGCACGGGCACGACAACCTGATCACGCCGCACCGCGGCCCCGACGGCGATCCCTACCGCGGCTACTGGGAAATCGAAACCCCCTCGGCGACCGACTTTCCGCAGCAATGGCGGATCGTGGAAATCGTCGACAACCGCGACGGCAGCGGGTCGATCTTCCTGACGAACTTCGATCACTTCGCGCTGGAGGGCGACGACGCCGACATCCTGTCGGACCTGAGCCGCGAACTGGCCTTTGAAGATACGCTCGCCGACGGCTATCACGGCAACGCGCCGTTCGGCCATCGCGGCACGCGCCAGGATCGCAACGTCGAGTTGGTTTTCGCCATCCCGACCGAAGTGCTGCTGAAATTGCAGGACATCGAGGACGACGAGCCGGTGACCTCGGTAGAGGAACTGGGGCACGGCGCGGCGATCCCGGAAAAGATGGCCACCCAATCGACGGCAGACGAATCGTCCTTCCGGCCGGCGGCGCCCCGGCTGAACTTCGCGGGTTTGTGGCTGCGGCTGGTCGCCTGGGCCGAAGCGAACGATCCGGACGGGCTGGGCCGGCGGTTGGCCGAATTGCGGCCGTTGACCGCGGATGAGCGGGCGCGGTTGCGGGATTTGGGTTACCTGAAATAAAATCAAGTTCTCGCCGAAAAAGGGCAAAAGCCACGAGTAGTGGAAACGAGACGCGGCGCCGGTCTATCGCCGCGCTTATCCGAAGGAGATCATCATGAAAAGATTGATGTTGACCGCCTTGGTGGTGCTGGCGATGGTCGCCGGCGCCGGCGCGGCGCAGGCCGGATTGCTGTTTGTGCCCACAACCTACGGGCTGTCGGCCCGGTCGGTCGGCCTGGGCAACGCGATGACGGCGGTCGGGTACGATTACTCAACGACGTTTTTCAACCCGGCGGCGCTGGGCGCGTTGTCGGCCAACCAGATCGACCTGGGCTACCTGTACGCCGGGCCGCAACTGACCGGCGGGCCCAAGGACGATTCGGAGGCGGTCGATTTCGATACGGCCAACAAGGTCGCGTTGATCGGTTTCACGATGAACCTGGGTACCCTGTTCAAGAAGGAACACGGGTTGGGCCTGGGCTTCGACATCGCGATGGACAACAACACCAAGTCGTTCATGGCCTTCGAGGAAAAGCGCAGTGACGACGGTCAATTCATGCGCTACGGCCTGACCAGCGTGACGATGACCACCGGCCTGGGCGTGGAAATCATCCCGCAGCTTTACCTGGGCGCGGGCGGGTTCATCATGGTCAAAGGCGAAAACAAGCTGATCGCCGAGACCGACATGGCCGGCAACACGAAGGAAGAGCAGATCCAGGTGAGCGCCGAACCGGCGATCGCGCCGATCGTCAGCCTGTTCGCGCCGGTGCACCCGATGGTCACCCTGGGCCTGACCTATCGCGGCAAGGGCCTGGCGCAATTCGACAACATCGACGCGGCCACCAAGGCGCTGGTCAGCGATTCGCCGCTGACGAATTTGAACCTGGTCATGGCTTTCAAAGACACCTACGTGCCGCAACAGGCGGCGCTGGGCGCGTCGGTGACGCCGCTCAAATCCCTGCTGATCGCCGTGGACGTCACCTGGGCGAACTGGGGCGACTATCAGAAAGAAATGGAAAAGGGCGACGTGGTGAAGGACAGCGCGAAGTTCGACACCCGGGATCTGTACATTCCGCGGTTGGGCGTCGAATACGGGGTGCTGGATAACCTGCAGCTTCGCTTCGGCTACTATTTCGAGGACACCCCCTTCGCCGACCCGGGCCTCGGCAACACCGTGGTGCTGGATAACGCCAAGCACGCGTTCAGCCTCGGCGTCGGCCACGACATGACCTACCTCTCCTGCCTGAAACACGCGCCGTCGATCGGCGCTTCGTACTTCCTGCACTACCTGGCGCCGCGCACCGTGGAGGCGGGGGACGGCCGCGAATTCGAATCCAGCGGTCTGATCAACGGTGTGGTTGGCACCCTGACCCTGAAGTTTTAACGGGGAGGAGGGACGCCATGAAACGCTTGATCCATTTATTCCTGGGCGCGACGCTGCTCGTCGGCCTGGCGCTGGGCCTGGCCGGTTGCGGCGATGAGCTGGAACCGCTCGAAGCTCCCGCCGACAATGACGCCTTTCGCGTCTTGATGACCAATCCGCATCACGAGATGTTCAACGTGCCGTTGACCAGCTCGGTGTTGATTTATCTGTCGCACGAGATCGATCCGCCTACGGTGGCCGGTCACGTGCTGCTGACCGACGCCGCCGGCAACCAACCGGAGGTGACCACCGAGATTTATGACGCGTCGATCGTGCTGACGCCGACCTCCAACTGGGAGGAACTGACCGACTACACGCTCCACATCCTCCCCGGCATCCGCGACAAGTCGGGCCGGACGATGAACGAGGAAAAATTCTATACGTTCCAAAGCGGCATCCGCCGGCCGAAGGCCGCCGAGCAGCTTTCGGTGCGCCGCGTGGTGCCGGGCGACGAGGATCCGTGCTGGGACTTTATGACGTTTCGCGTGTTTTTCAACGAACCGGTGGAACGCGACACGGTCCGCTACGGCGAATCGGTATTGTTTGAAGACGTCGACACCGGCGAGCAGTTGCCCGGCAACACCTTCGCGCGGGCGAGCCAACTCGTGTTCGATCCGGACGCCGACCTGGTGGCCGGACACAAATATCGCCTGACGATCACCAACCAGCTCACCGACGTGCAGGGCAGCCGGTTGGCCGAACCGTTCGTGCACGAATGGACGGCGGTTTCCACGGGCAAGCACACGAAACTGGCGATGGACTATTGCCCGACGGCGCTCGGGGGCTACGGTTTCTGCGCGGCGCTGCCCGATGACGAATCGTATCCGCAAAGCCGGATGCTGCCGCGCCGGGCGAACTCGGTTTACACCAAATCGGTCTTCCTGGGCGACACCGACATGATGGTCGGCGGCCGGCTGTGGAACGAATTCGGCGACGCCAAGCTCTCGCCCAAACGCGTCCCGTTCGTCGTGCGCAAGGGGCAGAAGCTGATTGGTAAAGAGTTGCAATACAAGGTCGGCGGCGAGATCAACTCGGGCATTTACACCGGCAACATTTACATCACCCTGTTGACCGACGCCGTCGGCGAGATGATCGGTTCCGAGTTCGTCAGCGGGGAAGCGGGCCTGCCGGCGACCATCACACTGATGATGGATTCGGCGATGAGCCTCGACGATCCGACGGCCAACGCGATGCTGCCGCAGCCGTTGCTCGGCATCCAGATGGTGGGCCTGGCCTCGGTGGCCGTGATCGACGAAGCGACCGGCTACGAGGCGATGAAAATCGAACTGACCGGCTACTCCGAACTGAACCTGGGCAACGAACGCATGCCGGTCATCATGGCGCTGCAGATGGTGCCGCCGCCGACGTTGCCGGAAGAAGAGATCCTCGACACCACACCGCCGGAAGTGCTTTCGGTTTCGCCGGTGGACATGGTGGTCGAGCCCGATGACATCGGCAATCTGGTCGACACGCGAATGGCGGGCGATCCGATCATCGCCTATTTCTCCGAGCCGCTCGACCCGGATACGGTGCGTGATCATTTCTACGTCGTCGGTCCGGAAGGCAAGGTGCCGGGGCGCTACGACATGTACCATCCGAAGATGTACTTCGAGCCCGACGAGCCGCTCGACCCGGATACGATCTACCGCGTGGTGGTCGAACCGGGCATCGAGGATATTTCGGGCAACGCGACCACGGAACGGCACGAATACACCTTCAAGACGATGCCTTACCAAGGGTCGGCGACCGAGCCGATGCGCCTGCTGGCCACCGTGCCCACGCGCGAAACGAACTCGATCATGCCGCGCAATTATCTGCCGGAATTCTATTTCTCGCAGATCGTCGATCTGGACTCGCTGATCAACGGCGAAACGTTCATGCTCTACGATGTCACGGCGGGCGAAATGATTCCGGGCACGATCGAAAGCTATTCGATTTTCGTCGATTTCGTGCCCGACGAGGAACCGATCGCCGGCCACCTCTACCGCTGGGAAATCACCGAAGGAGTCACCAACCTGGACGGTCTGGCGCTCGACACCGATATGGACGGTGTGCCGGGCGGCCCGCCGTACGTGGTGGATTTCACCGTCACGCCGTTCTCGCCGTTCAGCCAGACGGTCCAGTTCACCTATCCGTACGCCGACACCAACGCCAACGGCTGGCTGGACCCGGAGGAAACCGCGACGAAGGTCAACACGATGACCATGAAATCGCCGCTGATTCACGATCCGGCTTACGTGTTGGGCTTCTTCCCGATCTCCGCCTACCGGCTGGCGATGAACGAAGCGTCCGAGCCGCGGCTGCCGGTCGCGGTGGTGCCGCATTCCTATCAGATCGGCACCAGCGTTTCGGTCTCGCTGTCGCTCGGCGGCAAGGCCGATCCGCCGGGATTGCTCGACATGGGCCCGATGCTGATCGAGCTTCAACCCAATTCCTGGACCGATGTGGTGCAGAGCGCCGACAATCTGTTGCAGGCGGACGTGAACATCGGCATGGAGTTCAACGTCGAAAACAGTCTGCTCAATTCGCTCCTGGTGCACGACATGGTCATGAGCATTCCGGGAAAAATGCGCTACACCAAGGATGGGCGCATGATGTCGATCGTTCGCGGCCGGACGATGGCCGGCATGTCGATCCCGATTCTCGGCGTCATGGATGTGCCGGTGCAGGTCAATCTGATCAGCACCACGGTGCCGACCACGCGCGCCTACTGAGCGGCGATTAAGAAAATCAAACCGGCGGCTCCGCCTCATGCGGGGCCGCCGGTTCTTTTTTAGGCGATTGGCTTTTCAAGCGCGATCAGTTGCCGCAGCCGTTATCGTCGTCGTCATCGTCATTGTCGTCGTTGTCGTCATTGTCATCGTTGTCGTCGTTGTCGTCGTTGTCATCATCGTCGTCGTCGGCCGCGTCGTCATCGGCGGTGTCGTCGTCGTCCCCGCCGTTGAAATCGTGGTCAAGGTCGAATTCCTCGATCACCGTATCGTCGGGACGGTGCACCTCGACATGAATCACGGTGCCGTCGATCTCGATGTAGGAGAAATTGTTGGTTTTCTCGCAGGTGACCGTCCAATCCCGCGGGTCGCAACTGTAATGCCGCGAACTCGAACAGCCGGTCACCAGATAGGTAAGGCCGTTCACCACCGAACGCTGGTAGTTGTGGTCGTGCCCCGACATGTACAGATCGATGCCATACTCCTGGAAAAGCGGCACCATCGCTTCGCGAAACGCCAGGACGTTCGCGTCCTCGCCGTGGTTGGAGCAGGAAAACGGCGGGAAATGCGCATGGACAATGCAATGTTGCACACTGGGCTGGCTTTTGGCGTAATCGAGTTGATCCACGAGCCAATTGTATTGTTCCGAGCCGGAATGGTAGGGGATGTCGACATTCAAACTGATGAAATAGGTGTTGCCGTATTGGAAGGCATACGTGGACGGCGAGGGAGTCCCGTCGCTCATCGGATTGGACCAGTACAAAGCGAAATGCGACTTGCCGCCGGGATAAAGGTCATGATTGCCCATGACCGGAAAATACGGCGCATCGCCGGCCAGCAGATCGGTGACGCTCCAGTATTGATCCCATTGTGAAGCCAAAAAGGCGTAATCGACCTGATCGCCGTTGTGCAGGATGAATTCGGGCTCGTAGGGCAGAATGGTTTCGACGATGTCATGGTAGGGCGCGATGAAGCCTTGGGTGTCGCTGATGACCACAAAATGAATCGGTTCGGCCGGGTCCGGCGCGGTGAGGAACGAATGGATCTCGCTACTGTCGCCGCCGCTGCTCACGCGATAGTAGTAACGAGTGCCGGTTTCGAGGGAATCCAGATCCGCCTGGTGCACTCCGTCGCCGGCCACTGAAGCGGCGCTTTGCTCCATGCTTTCGGTCGTGCCGTATTCCACCGACCCGCTCGGATCCAGCGAACCCCATTTGATGGTGATGGAATGATCCGTGACGCCGGTCAACCAGGGGCCGTAATCGATGCCGGCCCAGACGTTGGATACAATCAGTGACAAAACGAAAAAAGCAGCGGCGAAAATCGCTTGGCGGATATTTTTCAAAGCGCCCTCCTTTTTAAAACGCTAACTATGCACTCGCTAAACACTAAAGGATTTGAAACAATTTTCAATAGTTCGCAAGGGGAGGGGCGTTCTCAATTGAATGGCAATATTGCGATAGATTTGCTGAGTTCAGAGCAGATGATGACTATATGGAATGCCATTCCCGAAGAATCGGGAACGGTGCGACTCTTAAATATTATTGTTGAGATACAAAGCCATTTTTCTTGACAAGCCGGTCATTCGTCATGGTAGATTTTATCAGGTCAATGCGCGAGGAAATCGCTTCGCGGCGTTGATGCGGTTTCCTTTCGGATGGCAGGGTGATTTTCTCCTCAGTGGTACAACAAATGAAACTATGGGATCGTCTGAACGCTTTGATAATGTACTTTTACGTGGAAATTACCAAACACTACGAGGAAAGGGGATATGAATGAAAAAGCTTCTCTTTTTGACCGTTTTTGCGGTCCTGGTCGGCGCCACATTGGCGCAAGCGTCATTCACCGCCGGCCCCACTTCGCCGGTCGCGGCATCGCGGCCGGGCGCGGCGGTAGTGGGCGGCAAAGCCTATGTCATGGGTGGCGAAACCGCCAAGGCATACTCCAACCAAATTCACATTTTTGATTTCGCGGCGAATACCTGGTCGACCAGTGCGGCGACCATGCCGACCGGCCTCAGCAACATTTGCGTCACCTCCTACGACAACAAAATCTATGTCGTCGGCGGCTACACCGGCGCGACCGGCAGCAACACACTCTAAATTTACGACATCGCCGGCGATTCCTGGAGTTCCGGCGCCACGCTGGCCACTGCCAAATACGGCGTGGCCTGCGCCGCTTACGACGGTTACCTCTATGCGCTCGGCGGCACTCCCGACGGCAGCACTAGTCTGACCGACAACGCCATTTACGACATCGATGGTAATTCCTGGTCCACCGGCACCGCGATCCCGTACGGCTTCATGTGGGGCGCCGCGACGGCACTGGCCGACGGAACGATCTGGATCGCCGGCGGGTACACCACGTTCGGCACCGAACTTGCCACCGTTGAAATTTATGATATCGCCGGCAACAGTTGGTCGGCGGGCACCTCGCTGAACACCGGCCGCGCCGGCCTCGGTCTGGCTACCGACGGCGAGACAGTCTATACCTACGGCGGCGGTTGGTACACTTATCTGACCACGGTCGAGTATTACGACGACTCCAAGGGTTCCTGGGTCGCCTTCAGCGATCTGCTCAACACCGGCCGGCGGACTTTCGGCTTTGATTTCGGCAGCGGCTTCATGGTGGCGATCGAAGGCTACAACGGCTCCTATTCGAACGCCTTTGATTATTATGCCTTCGAGCCCACGGTCGCCTCGATCAACCCGCCTTCCGGCGAGACCGACGATGCGGCCGTCGCCGTGACCATTCTGGGCACCAATTTCGTCGACGGCGAAACGACGGTGACGCTTTCCGGTCCGGTCAGCAAGGCCGATATCGAGGGCACCAACGTGGTCGTGGCCAACCCGGGTGAATTGTCCTGCGACTTCGATCTGACAGGTGCGGCCACGGGCGGTTACGACGTGGTCGTGACGACCCCGGCGGGCGAGGATACCCTCGCGGCGGGCTTCGAGGTGACTGAAGCGGCCGACGATGACGACGACGACAACGACGACAACGACACCGGCGACGACGACAACGACGACAACGACGACAACGACACCGGCGGCGACGATGACGATACGGGCGCTGACGATGACGACAACGACGATGCGGCGGCCGATGACGACAACGACAGCGGCGGCGATGATGACGATGACGACGACAGCGGTTGCGGCTGCTGATTCGTCCGGCTAAATTCGCAGAGCCTGAAAAGGCCGCCTTCACCGGCGGCCTTTTTTTTCAGGCATGGCGGATATTGCGGCGCACCGGCCGCGATCACTATCTTTTTTCGGCCAAGTCCTTCGCGGCATGTGGATTGCCTGACGAGCCGCGTACATGTTAAGCTATCCACACGGTCGGTTTATGGCCATGGCGGTTGATTGTTTTATAATATCAATGAGTTATGAAAATAGTCCGCTGTGCCGGCGGCGCCTGGTCGAACCGAGTGTTTTTTCGAATTTGGCATCTTGGACTGTAAGAGTGGTGAAGTCAGCCCAACTTCAGACAAGGGTATTTAATGCGGATTGGGTCTGAAAAAATAAAGAATTGCGCCTCGTTTTTCCTGAATGTATCGGTCTTCGCGCCGCTCGTGCTCTATTTGCTGATCAAAGTCCTCCGCATTCTCAGTATCCCCGCTTTTCTCGGCGCACTGGCGGCGATGGCGGCGCTGATCATTCTTCTCCGGTCATTTTTCATCCGGAACCCGCGCCGGCTGCAACCGATTCGCGCGGTGTCGACGATCATTTCCGTCTATTATGTATTTAAATTCACTTATCTGTATTTGGGACCCGCGGCGGTTTACACGGCGCTGCCCGCCACTGTCGCCACGGGACTCGTGTTCTTTGCTGTTCGTTCCCGGCGCTTGGCCGTCACGGTAGTCCTGGCGCTCGTCTGGGTGCTTTTAGTCGCCTTCGTCGGCGCCTACATGTGGCAATACGAGTACAGCTACTTTTTCATCTCTTTGACGTCCGGGCTTCTCCTGGCCGCGCTGGGAGTCGTTTTCCGCAAGATCACCTTGAGCGCCGCGATGATCTTGCCTTGTTGGTTGGTGGTGCCGCTCGTCTATGCCTGGGTCGCCATGCCGCATACCTGGGAAGCCGCCAAGGTCGAAGCGCAACCGGGTGTGAAGATGCTGTTTCAACGCCAGGGAAGCGGCATCTATCCGGAGCTTCGCCGGGGAGGCGTCATCACCATTATCAAAGAAAGCTGCGACGGCAAACGGCTGTTTATCGGCTATAAATCGTTGAAAAAAATGCGGGTAATTGACCGTATCGCCGGCCGGAAATTGGATTTTCCCGAAATTTGTCCGCTCGAATTCGACTTGCCGTACGATTGTAGCCTGGGAGTCGCCTACGTCAGCGATTGCGAACGGCGATCGACGATTTTCAAAGCCCGCTTGTCTGATCAACCGGCAATTTTCGCGCGATTTCCGACCCCGCTCGAGAATCTGCAATGGTTCATTCCCAACCGGGCGTTGGGAACGGGCCTGGCCAGAAATGAACACGAAATGGTGGCGATTCAGGCGAACGAATTGCATCCGGATCGCTTGCCCACCGAACCGTTTGATCTGACTTCCAATCCGGCCACGAACGAGCAAGGCGACATCGTGGTCTTGTCGCATCGTGATTCGCGCCTCCATCGCTATCGGATCAATGAGACCAATCACGGCCTGGTCGAGGTCCAATCCTCGCCGCCTTTGTCGCTTGTCGGTCCGATGGATGACAGCCACCTGATTTTCGCTCCCTCCGGACGCCTCTACCTTTCCGCCTGGAATGAAGGCGATCTGTTGGAATTCGACGCTTCCACGCTGACCGTCCTCAGGCGGCTGCCTCTGGCGCCGGGAATCCGCTTTCTTTCCATCAATCCTCGTGACGGGCTGCTTTACGTGGCGGGGCATTTCAGCAAGATGGTGTACATCGTCGATCTGGCGACCATGACCGTGAAAAGGCAGGTTTTCGTCGGTCTGTTCCCGCGGTTGGTGACTTTCTCCCAGGATGGTCTTCGGGCCTACGTGCCCAGTGCCGCCGGGGGGATCGTCATGGATTTGCCTACCATCCTGCCGCCGCCGCTCGGCGGCGCGGCAAACGCCAATTAATGCGAATTTAGGTTGATTTTTCGCTGCGGGCGAGGGGAGCGGCGAAAGCCCCGGTCGGGCGCGGCGATTTTTTCGATTGAAAAAAGGGGCTCCCTTCGTTAACATCCGCGCCCATGCTGCGCGACAAGTTTTACAATTTCCTTTCGAAATGCGCCACGACCACCATCGGCTGGTGGGTGATCGGCATTGCCTTGGCGATGACCCTCGTCTCCGCTTTTTTGATGACGCGGCTGCCCATTCTGACGACCCGCGAAGGGATGGTGGATTCCAAGCTGGCGGTGCAGAAGCGGTACCTTGAATTTTCCAAGGATTTCGGCGCCCAGAACCAGTTGGTGATTCTGCTGGAAGGCGACCCGGTCGTGACCCGGGCCGCGGCGACGGATCTGGCCGAAGCGTTGTTGCGCGATCCGCAGTGGGTCAAGAACGTTTTCTACCGGCTCGATCTGGCGACCATGAGGAAATCCGGGCTCTATTATCTGTCCGTCGACGAACTGCAAAAAATGGCGGCGGGCTTGCGCGATTACCAGCCATTGCTCAGCCGGGCGCTCGGCGAGGGCACCTGGAACGGACTGTTGGCGGCGCTGGAAACCGAATCCGCCCGGCTTTCAACGACCGACGTTGCCGATAAAAAAGCCATGCTGAACGGCCTCGAGATCTTCGATCTCTTTTTGGCGGAATGGCAGCAGTATCTGGAAACGCCGGCAACGGCCAAGCTCGACCTCGGCGAAAAGACCTTCGCGCAATTGGTCGCCAAGTTCGGCGATTCGCGCGCCGACGAACAAGGGTATCTGATCGGCAATCAAGGGCGGATGAAGATCCTGTTCGTCCAGCAGTCCCAAAGCATCGACAACACCGAGTACGTCGTGCCGCTCATGAAATACGCGCGGGCGACGGCGGCCGACGTCTTGAAGAAGTATCCCGGCGTCACGGTCGGCTTTACCGGCTGGCCGGTCTCGATCGAAGAGGAGATCGGCCTGGTGAAAAGCGATATCGCCATGGTCGGGATCGTCGCGCCGATCATCATTTTTCTGATCGTCTGGGCCGCGGCACGGTCGTTCCATCGCACGCTGCTGATGTTCGTTCCGGTGCTGCTCAGCGTGGTCTGGAATTTCGGCGTCACGTATTTCACCATCGGCCACCTGAATTACCTGACCTCGGGTTTCGTCGGCATTCTCTTCGGCCTGGGCATCGACTACGGCGTCGTCTTCATCCGGCGTTTCGACGAGGAGATCGCCCTGGGGCGCACCACGGCCGAGGCGACGCACAACACCCTGACCAACGTGGGGCAGAGCGTCGGCAGCGGCGCCGCGGCGACGATCACCGCCTTCTTCGCCATCGGCTTCACCGACCAGCCCGCTTTTTCCGACCTGGGCATCGTGGCCGGTTCCGGCATCCTGTGCGCCTTGGTGGCTTCCTTCTTCGTGCACCCGGCGCTGGTGGCGCATTTTCCGCCGAAGGCCGATCCCAAGGACATGGCCCGGCTGGCGGAGTCGCGGGTGTTGCGGCGCGCGGGCGAACGCGTTTTGCGGCGCCCCTTGATCCTGGCCGTGGTGATTCTCGTCGCGGTCCTGGCGGCGCTGACCCAGATTCCCCGCCTGCGCTTCGACTACAACCTGAACAATTTGCTGGCGGTCAACAGCGAAGCCGTGCGCGTCGGCGATCGGCTCGAACAGGCGACGCCCTATAAAACGCAATTCGTGTCGGTGATCGCCGACGACCTCGAGCAGATCCGCCGCCTGCAAAAGGAACTCGAAGGCAAAGCGACGGTGTCGCGGGTGGAATCGATCGCCATGCTGCTGCCGCCGGATCAGGAAGAGAAAAGGCGGCTGCTGTCGGAAATGGCGAAAATCGTCGCGACCATTCCCGTAAAAACCGCGCCGCCGACGCCCGCGATCGCCGCCTTGCGCGAGCGGGTGACGAAATCGATCAAGCGTCTGGAAACCGCCCAGGAAGACGCCTTCGGCAGCGGGCTGACCGATCTGGTGGCGAGCCTGGACCGCCTGCTCAAACGCTTCGCGGCGATCGACGCGGCGTTGGCCAGACCCGACGCGGCGGCCAATCAGGCGGCGTTTGAAACGGCTTTTTTCACGACGGTCGCGCAAGCCCGCGACGAATTGCTGGCGATGATGCAAGCGCCGCCGATCACCCTGGCGACGCTCGATCCGCAGATGAAAGAGCGGTTCATCGGCCAGAGCGGCCGCTTCTCCACGATGGTTTTCCCCCAAAAGGAATTGTGGGACATAACCTTTCTGGACCGGTTCGTTGGCGACGTTCAACAGGCGGCCGAGGCCGTTTTCGGCAATGAGGAAGGGCCCAAGCGCATCACCGGCTTCGGCGTCGTCTACCAGGTGACGAGCCGCATGATTCATCGCGGTTTCGTCACGGCTTCGTGGATGGCGGGAATCATCATCTTCCTGCTGATCCTGGTGGATTTTAAAAACCTGCGGGATGTGCTGTTAACCATGTTCCCGCTGATCACGGCCATCGTTCTGTCGCTGGGCCTGCTCGGCGCGCTGGGCGTCAACCTCAACATGGCCAACCAACTGTTTTTGCCCATCCTGATGGGCATCGGCATCGATTACGGCATCTTCATGATCCACCGCTGGCGGGAGCCGGACGGCGCGGACCTCGGCCGCTTGATCGCCACCATGGGCAACGCGCTTTGGCTGGCCGCGGCGACCGCGGTCGCCGGTTTCGGCTCGCTGGTTTTCGCGCATCACCGCGGCATGATTTCCTTCGGCTGGATTCTGGTTTTCGCCATCACCGTCACCATGATCATCGCCATCTTCGGCTTGCCGACGATGATCAAATCGTTGCGACTGGATAACCGGAAGAAGCCGGACCTTTCCAAATAATTCGCAATCAAGTATTTTCCCTAACAAACTGGTAAAAAAGGCCGTCCTGGCCTTTTTCAATCGCGCTCAACAAAAAGCGTGGTTTTTGTTTCACTTCATTTTCGGCAACTTCGGAAATTGCCGAAAGTGGCGATCCATCCATGGATCGCACGCCGGGTGTTTTTCAACACCCTGCTAATTAAATTCAGGGTGGGCCGCCCGGTTGGTTTCGCGGAGACCGGTAAATGACGACATTGCTCCTGGTGCTGGGCTCGTTGGCCGCGATCGTGATCGTCCCGGCGCTGCTCATGACCTATGCCATCAAAGGCGGGAAGCCGGGCATCGCCCGACCGGCGGAGACCTTCGGCGCGACCGGGAAGAAAGTGCTGGTTGCATACGCGACCAAGGCCGGCTCGACGGGCGAGGCGGCGTTGCTGATCGGCCGTGCGATCGCCGCGCGGGGCGCGGTGGTCGACGTCAAACCCGTCGCCGAAGTCGAAACGATCGCGAATTACGAGGCCTTCGTCCTGGGCACCGCCATTCGAGCGGGCCAACCCGTTCCCGAGTTTCTCAACTTCATCAAGCGGCACGCGGCCGGGTTTGGCGGGAAGCCGGTGGCGGTTTTTCTGCTCTGTATGACGCTGTTGAAGGATACGCCGGAAAACCGCGCGACCGTCGCGACCTACTTCGCGGCCGTGCGCAAGCGGATCCGCCCACGGCACGAAGGCTGTTTCGCGGGTCGGATGGATTACTCGCGCCTCAATCCGCTGGCGCGGTGGGCGGCGCGGGATCTGGTGAAAGTGCCGGAAGGCGATTTTCGGAATCGGGACGCGATGGAAATGTGGGCGAACGAGGTCTTTGAATTATTCTGACGGGTCAACGGTTTCGGGTCGATTCGCCTGAAACCGCCGAGGAGTCAACCATGCGTTTCTATTTTCGACTGCTGCTTTTGTTGCCGCTGCTTTTCGTCGTCGGCTGTGCCGCCGGCGATGACGATGACGATAACGGCCAGGACAACCAGACGGACGATGACGACGACGCCTCTCCGGCCGACGACGACGCGGGCGATGATACGCCCGACGACGACACCCCGGACGGCGAGCCGCTCTACGCGGCGGCGGGAACGGCCGTCCTCACGCCGACCGCGGCCAATCACCCCGAAACGATTTATCTCGGCGGTATCATCCCGTCGCGGATCGGGACCGGCGTGCACGACGACCTGACGGCGACCGCTTTGGCCTTGAAGCAGGGCGATCGCACGCTGATGCTGGTCAGCCTCGATTTTCTCGGCTTCTCCCGCTCCCGGACCCGTGAAATTCAGGAGCGCGTGACGGCCGAAGGTTTGGCAAAAGAGAATATTCTCATCGCGTCGACGCACACGCACGAAGGGCCGGACACGCTCGGCGTTTTCGGGCCCAATGTCTTCACCAGCGGTGTTTCGCCCGAGTACATGGCGTTCGTGCAGGATGCCATCGTGGCGCTGATCGACGACACCTGGGAAAAGCTGGAGCCGGTGACGATGACCGCGGCCACGACGACGATCGACGATCCGCTTTCGAATTACCCGACGCTGATGGCCGATTTCCGCGAGCCGCAGTTGACGGTCGGCTGGCTGTCGGCAGCGCAGTTCATCGGCCTGGACGGCATTCCCGTCGCCACGTTGGTCAACTGGCACGCGCATCCCGAGGTGATGATCGAATCCACGCTGGTCAGCGCCGATTTTCCGGGTTACCTGCGCCAGCGGGTGCGGGACCGCGTGGGCGGCGAATGCGTTTACATCTCCGGCGCGCTCGGAGGCCTGGCCACGCCCACGGGCGTCGACGTGCCGGCGCGCGATGAAAACGGCGATCCGGTGCTGGACGAAGATCAGCAGCCGGTCTATCTGCAGGAAGGCACATGGGACAAAGCTCGCAGCCTGGGCTTCGTGCTCGCGGATCTGGCGCTCGGGGCCCTGGAGACCGCGTCGCCGGTCGAATCGCCGGTGTTGGAAGTGCAGGTGGAACAATTGTTGAGCCCTGTGAAGAGCCTGCTGTTCATCATGGGGTTCCTGATCCACCTGCTGGAATTCGACGCGCAGGATGTGGTGAAGGATCAGCCGGACATTTGCGGCTGGTTCGGCTGCGTGGACGATCGCCTGGGCATGGTCCGGCTCGGCCCGCTGGCGCTGATCACCTCGCCGGGCGAAACCTTCCCCGAAACCCTGATCGGCCGCGAGGCGAGCGATTACGATTACGGCGATCCGTGGGGTGTCTTTCATTTCCCGGCCATGACCGGAATTTTGTCCTCGATGAACGCCGAGGTTCCGATGCTGATGTCTGTCTGCGGCAATGAGGTCGCCTATTTGATTCCGGAAAGCGATTATCACCCGTACGGTCACCCCGATCATTACGAGGAAGACCTTTGTTTCGGCCGGCAAAACGAGGAAATCTATCGGCAGGCGGCGATCAAGCTGCTCGAATCGAAATGAAATCGGCCGGGCTTAGCCTTCCGGCGCGGGTCGGCGGGCGGGGCTGACCGATAAAAGCGACTGAACGCAGCCGGCGAGGTGCGCGGCGAAGGCGGCGTATCCCCGGTCGTTCGGATGCCAGTCATCCTGGCTGAGGTACCCCATCGCCCGCCAGTAATCGGCGGCGGGCGGCGGCGCGCAGACGGGCAGCCCGTTTTCCTGGCCAAAAGCCGCGATGGTCGAATTGGCCAGGCTTTCGTGATATTGCCCGAAGACGGCGGTCTTGCCATCAGCGCGCAGCAGCGCCGTGATATTCCCCAAATCGGCACGCAGCCATTGGTCGAGGAATCGCGTTTCGGTTTGATCCGGATCGTCCGTTTCGGAAGGCGCGGAAAGCGACCCGCCGAAGAGGCTTCTTTTGAGAAGCACGAAAAGAGTGCCAACGCGAGAACGTTCCAGTTGCGCGACAATTTTTCGCCGGTCGAACGCCGGCAGGTCGTTTTTTTGCAAAAAAGTGGCATTGCGATAATGCCAGGGGTTGTTGTGGCCGATCACCACGACGAATAAATCGGGAAGACGGGCGGCCGTCGTCAAATCATTTTTCAGTTGGGCGAGCATTTGCGAGGAACTTTGCCCGGGCACGGCGCGCTTGAGCACCTGGATTTTTCGGTCCGGATTTTGTTTCCGCAGATAGCGTTCCAATTGCGCCGGATAGGAAAACGCCGTTTTATCCGAGGCGCCGATGCCGTAGGTATAGCTGTCGCCGTAACAAGCGACGAGAATGTCCGGCGATCCTTGAAACGCCGGGGTGTCGAGCATCTCCGGCGCCACGATGGACCCGTAAATTCTCAGCCCGATCTCGACCGCCACAAGGACGATCAACAGGCCGAACAGCACGGCAAGGAACCGGAACAGACAGCGTTTCCACCTGACGCGCCGATCGAAACCGAAATGTTTTTTACCTGGCAAAAGGTCCATCGAGCGGCAGTTTTTCCGATTTGTCCGGGGTTGTCCAGCGGTTGTTCGCCGCACCGGGCGAATGGTATCTTTTTCGGCGCCGACGGATTGTCGAGGAGGGATGGAGCATGACCGCACGTGGCACCTGGGAAGAGACGACCGCTACCAGCACGGCCGGGACGCTGGCGAGTATCGTTCGCCGTCTGCCGGGAATCTGGGCCGCTCGCCGCCGGGCGCGACAACTCGCGGCCGGCCTGCCGGTTCACTCCGGTCCGCCGGCGCTGCCGGATTTGCCGCTCCTTGAATCGTGGCTGCGGGGCATCTGCCGGACGCCGCACCGCCGGCCGGGCACGCCGGAAGGCCGGCAGGCCGAAGAATGGGTGGCCGACCGGTTGCGCGAATTCGGGCTCGCGGACGTAACCCTCGACCCGATTCCGATCGAGGTCTGGACGGCGGACCGCTGGTCGCTGACGGTCGGCGGCCGGGTCATCCCGAGTTTTTTCATTGTCAACACGGCCTTCACCGGCGACGCCGGCCTTGCCGCGCCGCTGGTTTACGTCGGCACGGGAACCGCCGCGGATTTCGCGGGCACGGAGGTCGGCGGCAAGATCGTCGTCGCCGACGTGCCGTTCCCGCGCATGCCCACCGGGCTCTTGATGAAGGTTCTACGCGCCAGCTACGCGCTTTCCGATCCCGATCGCGTGATTTCACCCTGGTCGTCTCAATACCTCAATTTCGTGCGTCAGAACTTCATCGGCGGCGCGGCATCGGCCGCGGCGGCGCCGGCGAAGGATGTGTATTGGCAGGCGGTGCGACAGGGCGCGCGCGGCGTTTGTCTGATCTTGCGCGACCAGCCGTCGAATTCGAACACGCATTACGGCCCCTATGACGGCGTCATGAAACCGCTTCCCGGTTTGTGGATCGGCAAGGAGGATGGCGTCGAATTGCGCACGCTGGCCCGGCAAGGCGCGCCGGCCGTGCTGACCCTCGCGGGGCGGCAGGAACCGGGGACCATGCGCAACGTGTGGGGTGTCTTACCCGGCCGGTCCGCCGAAACGATTCTGCTCACCTCGCACCACGACAGCCCGTTCAAAGGCGTGGTGGAAGACGGGGCGGGCGTGACGCAGGTGCTTGCGCAGGCGTGGGCTTGGGCGCAAGTGCCGCCGGAAGACCGGCCGAAAACCCTGGTTTTCGTCGTGGATGCCGGCCATTTTTACGGTTCGCAGGGCGCGCACGAATTCGCCCGCCGGCACGCCGACCTCATGAAGCGGACGCGGATTCTGATCACCCTCGAGCACCTCGGCGGCAAGGAAGTGACGGAGCGGGCGCACCGCTATGTCGAAACCGGCCTGCCCGCGTTGACGGTGATGTTCACCTCGGCCGAGCCGACGACCGTCGCGTCGGTCGTGCGCGCGCTGCATGCCGCGCCGGCCCGGCGCACCGCCGCGATCCCGTCGGACCTGATCGCTCCCGTGCCGACTTCCGACGCCTCGGGGTACGTCGTCGAGGCGGGCGTCCCGGTCATTTCGTGGATCGGCTGCCCGTACTATCTGCTGGACGAGAACGATACGCTGGAGATGGTCGAGCGCGGGGATCTGGTGCCGATCTGCCGCACCGTGACCGAATTGGTCAAAATCCACCAGGCGCTGTGACGGGCGCGCCGGTCCTCGTCAGGGGCGCGGTTCGCCGGTAAAGCCCGCCGGGAAGGACGCCAGCCAGACGGCCTTGGAATGCGCCAGGCCGAAATACACCGTCGATCCCAAAACCGCCGCCGCAACGGACTCGTCGAGCAAATAGCCCGAATCGATCGATATTGGTTGCCACATTTCGCCGTCGCGGAAGAAATACCAGACATGTTCACTGCCGGTGGCGCCCAGGTGCGGTTCGCCGGTGCCCGCCACCGCGACGGTCGAATATTCCAATCCCGCTGCGGCGACCATTTCGGACGACAATTCGCCGTCGATCAGGCTGCCCAGTTTCAGGCTGCCGGCGCCCGTCAGATGGCTGACGAAAACTCCGCCGTCGCCGGATACCGCGATGTCCGGGTCGATGCCGCTGGTGAGGCTCGGATCGAATTGTCTGGTTTCCCAGTCGCCGGTCTCGTTGGTGAGGTACTTCACGGTCGTAATGGAGTACGGGTAAAGATAGGAAGGCAGGGCGAGCCGGTAAGCGATGTGCAGATACCCCTGCGAATCCGCGGCCACGACCTTTTCCAGGATGTCCAAACCAGGGATTTCATCCAGCAGGGTCGTTTCCCAGTCGCCGGTTTGATTGGTGGCATACATCAATTGATGACCGCCGACCGAGTAGACGACGTGGGCCGCCCCCGCCGCATCGACGGCGATCGCCGGCTCGGTATGGTTGTAAATCCCCTTTTCAACGGTTTGGCCGGCGAGGATGTTTTCGATGATCCACGATCCCGTTTTGTTGCTGGCGTACCAGAGTTTGGAATTCTGGTGATCGCCGAGCACGGCATGAACAAAACCGTCGGCGTCCGTCGCCATGTCCACGATACCCGACTGGCCGACCGAGTCCAGCAGGGTTTCGATGTGCCAACTGCCTCCCTGGCGGACGGCATAGCGCCATTCGGCGACCGGCTCGCGCAAGTAGGTCAGGTGCCGACGACGTTGGCCGTCCACGGCTAGCGCGACGTTGGAGTCGACCATCCCGAAATCCGCCAGCGTCACGAACCGCCAATCCTTGCCGATCGGGTTGGTCGCGTACCGAAGGGTGCCCTCGACCATCAGGCTGAGGTGCAACTGCCCGGATGCGTCCCTGGCCAATGAGGGGTAGAAATCGGTGCCGTATTCGTACTCCGGCGCGGTCGCGGTGGCGATCATTTCCCGCTCCCAGGACGCCGCCGGCCGGGTGATGTGATAGAGCTGACTTTTCGGAGAGCCGTTTCGGCCGGCGATCAAATGCGGTTTGTCCTGGTCGTCCAGCAGCAAGGCCAGGGAGTTGGTCGATTCCATATCGTTGTAAACGACCTCCGTTTGCCAGCCCTGCGGCCCGCGCACGGCGTAACCGATCACCCGTCGATTGTCGTTGGCGGAAGCGACGTGCGGATGGCCGGCGCTGTCCACGGCGATCGCCATCTGCGGCTCGACGGAATAGGAGGGGTCGTCGAGGATTTTC
The DNA here is from genome assembly GCA_012517325.1 of Myxococcales bacterium. Lineage (NCBI taxonomy): Bacteria > Pseudomonadati > Myxococcota > Myxococcia > Myxococcales > Myxococcales bacterium. The sequence continues at coordinate 55,521 of JAAYVF010000036.1, forward strand.
TCCATTTGCCAGTTGCCGCCGGCATTGGTGACGTAATGGTAACTGTCGACGGATTCGTTGCGGCGATAATAGGCGAGGTGGGCCTTACCTTGTCGGTCCAGCGCCAGTACGGGGTCGGCGCCCCACAGGTTGTCGGCCGGTTCGATCCATTCCACTTCCCAGGCGCCGGTGGTGTTTTGGGCGTAATACAACTGCCGGTTGCTGACGAAGCAGGCGTGGATAAAACCTTCGGCATCCAGCGCCAGATCGGGAGTGTAGTGACTAAGGGTGTCGTCGTTCCGGATCGGTTCGGTGACCCATTCGCCCGAAGCGTCGGTGGCGTAGCGGACCTGGCCGTGGCGCACGTCGAGGAAGACGACGTGCAAATGCCCCGCGGCGTCCGCGGCCATCGCCGGGCTTGGCCCGCGCGCCGTTTCGTCGATCGCGATTGCCGCGGTTTTGCCGTCGGGGAAGCATCGATAAACGACCGGCATGGCGCCACGGATCGTGGCGACCGCCGCCGCCCCACCGGGCAGGAGCGCCAGATGGGTTTGCGAATAGCTACAGCCGCCGTCGATCAGCTCGATCCCTAAGCTGTCGACGACAGTGTCGTCGTTGTCGTCATTGTCGTTGTCGTTGTCGTCGTCATCGTTGTCGTCGTCATCGTTGTCGTTGTTGTCATCGTCGACATCATTGTCATTGTCATCGTTATCGTCGTTGTCGTCGCCATTATCGTCGTTGTCGTCGTCGTTCCCGTCGTTGTGGTCGTCATTGTTCTGATCAACGCAAGCCGCAGCGAAAAGCGACATCAGAACGAACATCGAGGTCAGGAAAAGAAGGAATGGTTTTAAATGCATCGCGGACATGGCGCACTCCTCGCGCATTTGGTGTCCCCCCAGTGAGCGGGAACAGCAATCAACTTTCCAAATGTTGTCTCCCGAATTTGCCTGAACGACTGAGCTTCTCTTCAAATAGTATTTCGCCGATTGGAAATCTTGTCAAACGGGTGGGAGTCCGGCGGGGGCCGAGGCCGAAAGGCCGACGGGTCGCCAATATGGTGGCGGTCCGCCGATTTTGCTAGAATCGCGCGCAAAGGAGCAAGGCCATGGGATTTTATTACCGCAAATCGGCCAATCTCGGGCCGTTTCGGCTGAACGTCAGTAAGTCGGGACTCGGCTTTTCGGTCGGCGGCAGGGGATTCCGGTCGGGCGTTTCCTCCACGGGGCGAAAGTACACGTCGATGAGTTTGCCGGGAACCGGCCTGCGCTATGTCAAATACCACGGGAAATCATCCACCGGATGCCTGCTGCCCGTGCTGGTCTTTTTAACGGTCGTCGCGATGGCGTTCTGGTTTATCCGATAACGAGCAAGGAGAAGGCCGATGCATTTCGACATCATGCGCGTTTTGCGGACCCCTCATTCGGAGCGTTTCGTGCTGCAGCGGGAAGGTCGGGACGCGGCCGGCGTCGACCTGCATTATCTGGTCGGCGGCGTCGTCGCGGGCACCGTTTCGATCTTCCACGACGCGGGCATCGGCGATAACGACGTCCCGGCCGTGCTGGCCTTCATCGACGAGTCGCTGTTGCCCGAAGCCAGCATCGCCGAAGGCAACATCCATTTCACCGTGATCATCGGCAATGTTCTAGGCAGCTTCTCGGCCGAGGCGCCGGCCGGGCAATGACGATCGAATGATCCGCTCGACTCACTTCGCCGCCGCGCGATCCAACGGCCCAGCCAGCAGCGCGACGACGGCGCACGGCAGGGCGGCGGAAAACATCGCCAGGCGGAAACCGACCCAATCGGCGGCCGGGCCGACGAGGTAGGGGAAAAACATCGCGCCCACCGTCGCGGCGAGGTATCCCAGCGAGAAGACCACGCCCGAAAACCAGGCGGGGAAACGGCCCACGTAGCTGGCGATGAGCGGAAAAATCGCCGCCGACGCCAACCCCGTCACGAAGCAGAATCCTTCCGAAACCCAGCGCCAGGGCGACAATGATACCGCCGCGATGCCCAGCGCCATGAGCCAACCGGCGGCGCTGATCAGGCCGGTGGTGCGGAACCGTCCCATCAGGCGCACGGCGCCGAACCGGCCGACCGTCAAACCCAGCCAGAAGAGCGAAACCGTCAAGCCGGCGCGCGAGGCGCGCGAGGCGAAGATGTCGATCTGAAATTTCGCCAGCCAGACGTTGAAGATGTTTTCGGCGCCGACGTACAGCCACAGCGCCAGCAGGATCACCAGCACCAGCCGCGGGTTCGCGCGGCGGATTTCGGCGAGCTGGCGCGGGCGGACGTTTTGCCGGTTGGGAATGTCGGGCAGCGTTGTCGTCAGGTAGTAGACGAGCAAAACCAGCGACAGGATTCCTTCGCCGATCAGCACGCCGCGCCAGGAGACGCCGCGGGTCAGCGCCTGCCCGATGACCACCGGCGTGGCCAGTACGCCGATCGCGAAAAAGCCGTTGATCAGGCCCAGGGGTCGTTCGGCCGACGGCTTGATCAACGAGGTGACGCACATCCCCGGGTAGATGGCCGGAAAGCCGTACCCGAAACCGATCAGCGCGTAACAGGCCGTCAGCGACCGCAGGCTGTCGGCCGCGCCGCCGGCCAGAAAAAGCCCCAGCCCCTGCGCCGCGATGCCCAGCATCAGGGTCGCCTTCGACGACAGTTTTCCCAGGACGAAATTGATCGCCAGGATCGCCACGCACATGCCGCCGAAAAACATCAGCGACAACAAGCCGCCTTGGGCGCGGTCGGCGCCGAAATCGCGCAGCACGGCGTCGAGCAGCGGCCCGAGCGAGATCATCACCATGCCGGCGGTGGCGGCGGTCGGGTAGAAGGGTCGGATCGAAGGTTGCCGGGTCATGAAGTGGAGTTCTTTCCGTCAGGCGGTTGGTTTGAGTTTTCGGCTGAAACGCTGTTCCAGGCGATCGAAATACGTGTAGAACACCGGCGTGACGTAGAGCGTCACGAACTGCGAAAACGCCAGGCCGCCGACGACGGCCAGACCCAAAGGCTGGCGCGCTTCGCCGCCGGCGCCGAAGCCCAGGGCGATCGGCAGCGTGCCCACCAGCGCGGCCATCGTGGTCATCATGATCGGCCGGAAGCGGACGCTCGCCGCGTGCCGGATGGCTTCGGCGGCCGTGCGCGTGCCGTCCTGCCGCGCCTCGATGGCGAAATCGATCATCATGATCGCGTTCTTTTTGGCCACGCCGATCAGCATGATGATCCCCACCAGTCCGTAGACGTTCAGGTCGATGCCGAACAGCCACAGCGTCAGCAGGGCGCCGAACCCGGCGAACGGCAGGCCGGAGAGAATCGTCAGCGGGTGAATGAAGCTTTCGTACAAAATCGCCAGCACCATGTAAATCACCGCGACGGCCAGCATGAGTAGCAGGCCGAGGCTGCTTTGCGAACCCTTGAAGGCTTGCGCCGATCCGGAGAACGAGGCGGTGATGTTCGCGGGCAGCGTCTGCCGGGCGAGCCGTTCCACTTCGGCGGTCGCCTGCGAGAGCGACACGTCCGCGGGCAGGTTGAAGGAAATCGTCGCCGAAGGGATTTGGCCGGAGTGGTTGATCGAGAGCGGGCCGACCCCGTTCTCCAGCGTGGCCAATTCCGCGAGCGGCGTCATCGCCCCGGTGGTCGAGCGCACGTAAAACAGTTCGAGCGCCGCCGCGTTTTGCTGGTATTCGGGCTGCACTTCCAGAATGACCCAGTATTGATTGGTCGGCGTGTTGATCGTGGTGATCTGCCGCGTGCTGAAGGCGTAGAGCAGCGTTTCCTCGATCGCCGCCGCCGAAATGCCCAGGGCCGACGCCTTGTCGCGGTCGATCTTCAGCGTCACCTGCGGGTTCTTCAGCGACAAATCTGAGGAAATGTCCTGCAACAAGGGCGATTCGCGCAGGGCCCGTTCCAGCGCGGCCGTCGCGTTGTACAGCGCCGCGGTGTCGGTGCTTTGCAGCGTGTATTGATAGAGCGCCTTGCTGATGCGCCCGCCGATGTTGATCGAGGGCGGATTGACCAGGTACACGCGCAGTCCCGGCACGGCCGCCAGCTTGGGCCGCAACGAATTGATCACCTGGTCGGCGGTCAGGGTACGCTGCTCGCGTGGTTTCAGGCGGATGAAGAACCGGCCGCTGTTGGTGGCCCCGCCGCCGCCGCCGGAACCGACCGACGACATGAAGGAGTCGACGTTCGGGTCGCGGAGCAGAATCTCGGCGGCCTGATGCTGGCGGCGGGCCATCGCCTCGAAGGAGGTGCCCTCGGCCGCTTCGGTGGTGCCCATGATCTGCCCGGTGTCCTCGCTGGGCAGAAAGCCTTTGGGAATGATCACGCCGAAGTAAACGGTTCCCGCCAGGATGGCCGCCGAGAACAACAGCGCCAGCCGGCGGTGGCGCATCACCGCGGCGAGGGTGCGTTCGTAAAAGCGCAACAGCGCCGTCCAGCCGCGCTCGGTGAACGCGTAGACGCGGCCGTGATGGGCGAGGGCCGATTCGGCGAGGAACTGGCTGCACAGCATCGGCGAGAGCGTCAGCGAGACGACGCCGGACATCAGGATGGCGACGCTGATGGTGACGGCAAACTCGCGGAATAGGCGGCCGACGATGCCGCCCATCAGCAGCAGCGGGATGAACACGGCGACCAGCGAGATCGTCATCGAGAGAATGGTGAACTGGATTTCCCGCGCGCCGTCGACCGCCGCCTGCCGGCGGCTTTCGCCCAGCTCGCGGTGCCGCACGATATTTTCCAGCATGACCACGGCGTCGTCGACGACGAAGCCCGTGGCCAGCGTCAGCGCCATCAATGACAGGTTATCGAGGGTGTAGCCGAGGAAGTACATCACTCCGAACGTGCCGACGAGCGACAGCGGCAGCGCCAGGCTGGGAATGATCGTCGCCGAGACGTTGCGCAGAAAAACGAAAATGATGGCGATGACCAGGAAGAGGGTCAGCAGCAGGGTCAGTTTGACGTCGTGCACCGAATCGCGGATCGATTGCGAGCGGTCGAACAGGATTTCGAGGTTGACCGCCGCCGGCAACTGCGTTTTCAGCCGATCGACGGTGGTCTTCACCTGGTCGGCGACTTCCACGGTGTTGCTGCCCGGTTGGCGCTGCACGGCCAGGATGATCGCCCGCGTATCCTTGTACCACGCCGCGACCTTGTTGTTCTGAACGTCGTCGGTGACCGTCGCCACGTCCTGCAAGCGGATCAGCGCGCCGTTCTGGTAATCGATGATGATCGGCCGGAAATCAGCGGCGTTTTGCAACTGCGCGGTGGTCTCGACGGTCGTGACCTTGTCCGGCCCCCAGAGCGCGCCGGTCGGCAGGTTGGAGTTCGCCGCGCTGACGGCCGCCGCCACCTGGCTGATGCCGAGGCCCCGGGCCGCCAGCAACTTCGGATTGACCTGGATGCGCACGGCGTACTGCTGCGAACCGTAAACCGAAACCTGCGCCACCCCGTTGATCATCGAAATGTTCTGGCCGAGCATTGTCTGGCCGTATTCGTCGAGCGCCGATAGCGGCAAGGTCGCCGAACTGAGCGCGAAGAGCAGGATCGGCGAATCGGCGGGGTTGACCTTCTGGAACGTGGGCGGCGTGGTCATCGACGTGGGCAATTGGCGCGTCGCCTTGGCGATGGCCGATTGCACGTCCTGCGCCGCCGCGTCGATGTCGCGGTCCAGCGCGAATTGCAACGTGATCTGGGTCGAGCCGAGCTGACTCGTCGAGGTCATCGTGTCGATGCCGGCGATGGTCGAGAATTGTTTTTCGAGGGGCGTGGCGACCGCGGCAGCCATCGTTTCGGGACTGGCGCCGGGCAGCGAGGCGGAAACGGAGATGGTTGGAAAATCGACCACCGGCAGATTGTTCACCGGCAGGTTGACGTAGCCCAGGATGCCGAAAAACAGCAAGCCCGCCATCAAGATGAAAGTGGCGACCGGCCGGCGGATGAAGAGGCCGGTTAGGTTCATGATTTTTTCTCCGCAGGGGCCGCAGCCGGCTTGCGGACTTCCGCTTTCATGCCGGGCACCAGCCGGAGCTGGCCGTCGGTGACGACCGTTTCACCCGCTTGAACGCCTTCATCGATCGTCGTTTCGTTCTCGTGGATCGGGCCGGTTTTGACGAGGCGCAACGCCGCCTTGGACTCGGCGTCCAGCACGTAGACGTATTCGCCCTGCTGGCCGACTTGCACGGCCGCCGACGGTACGACGACCGCGCCCCGGCGAATGCCCAGTTGCAAGGTGACGTCGACGTATTGGCCGGGCCAGAGGCGTTCGTCGTCGTTGTCGAAGCGGGCCTTGAGCAGAATGCTGCCGGTTTTCGAATCGATCGCGTTGTCGATGAAAATCAACCGGCCGGCCACGGGTTCGCCGTCGTCCCTGGACGGCACCGCTAGAACCGGCACCTCGCCCCCGGCCAGGGCCGCGCGCACCGCCGCCAGATCCTTTTCGGGAATCGAAAATTGCACGTCGATCGGCCGCAGTTGGTTGATCGTCGCCAGCGCGGTGCCGTTGGCCTGCACCAGTTCGCCCTGGTTGACCAACCACCGGCTCATCCGCCCGGCGAACGGGGCGCGGATCGAGGTGAATTGCAAATCCAGCCGTGCCTTTTCGAGCGCGGCCGTTTGCGCCGCCAGCGTGGCCCGAAGAGCCAGCGCCGCCGTTTTCAGATTGTCCAGATCCTCCTGGCTGATGAATTTCTGCTGGAACAGATCCTCGCCGCGGCGCAACTGGTTTTCGGCGTTGGCCAGTTGCAGGCGCGTCTGTTCCACCGTCGCCGCGTTGACTTCCCGTTGGGCATTGAGGGAGCGCGTATCGAGCTGAAACAGCATTTGTCCCGCCGCGACTTCCTGGCCTTCGGTAAACAGGATCCGGGCGAGATACCCGCCGACCTGCGCGCGGAGGGTCGCCGACTGGATCGGCTCAACCGAACCGATGGTGTGGATTTCGATGGGCATGTCTTTGGATTCGGCGGTGGCGACGACCACCGAGGCGGGTTGTGCGGCGGGAGGGGATTTTTTTGCGCAGCCCAGGGGCGCCCACAACAGGGCCAGCAACGGCAGGATCGCCCAGCAACGCCGACAGGTGATAACTTGCTGAAATTTCATCTGAATCCTCCAAGCCGCGACATGCCGTCTTCTCGGCTCAGCTTAATCGCTCTCACCCATTCGTCAATATTGAAGAATAGACCGGCGGCGGTCCGAAAAGGTTCAGCCGTCCGCTGTTTGTTCGTCCCGGTTTTCCGGGCAGGCTGCGGCGGCGATCGCCTGTTGACGATGATATCCGGCCAGGCGCGCCGCCGTGTCTTGTTGATAGAAAAGTCGCAGTTGTTCGTACAAATCGGGATGGCAGCGCTTCAGGGCGAGCGGCCGTTCGAAAAACGCTTCCGTGACCACGGCGAAAAATTCCGCCGGGTTGGTGGCGCCGTACGAGGAGATGAGCGTTCGGCGATGATGTTCGAGATTGTCGATCAGATTTTTGTATTCTTGCGTGAAGACCCGCGCCCAGGCGCCGTACATCGACAGGCGGGGCAGGGCCGGCGTGCCGTCGTGGGCGCCGGATTCGCCGTCCAGTTGATGGGCGAATTCGTGGAAAACGACGTTGTTGCCGTCGTGCACATCGACCGCGCCCTTTTTGACGTCATCCCACGACAACACGACCTCACCGCGATGCCAGGATTCGCCCAGCCGGCCTTCATAGCCCTCCATCACCGTGCCGTCGGGCAATTTTTCGGTTTTTTTCACGAAATATTTGTGCGGATAGACCAGGATGGAGAACAGCGACGGATAGTAGTCGGTTTCGCGATGTAAAAGCAGGATGCAGGCCTGCGCGGCGATCGACACGCGGATCTCATCGGTCATTTCCAATCCGCCGAGCCCTTCGATCGTCTTTTCGTGCAGAAAAACCTGGATATGGCCCTGCAGCTCCCGCCGATCATCGGCCGAGAGAAGCCGGTAATAGGGTACCCGCTGTTCGAGGATTTCCAGCCAGGCGGCGGGAAACGGCATTTCCCGCCAACGCCGCCGCCGCCGTTTTTTTAAACCGAACATCCGAATACCTCATCTTTTTGGTGGATCCTTCGGCCGGCAAGTTTAGCATACCCGCTTTCGCCTTGCCCGACTTACTTGCCGCGACGGGATGAAAATGCGGACTCGATCCGTCGCCGGATAAACGTCGGCCGTTTGCTGTCCCTGGTTCTTCGGACTGTTTATACTTAGGCAATATGTCCCCTCAACTGTGCAGCAAAAATGTCCCCTTGGTTACGTAGAGTTCGGAGCCGAGGCCTGATAGACCCACGTCCAGTTGGTTGTTCCCTTTCGATTTTCCGTTTTGCATCGGGCTTTGA
>JAAYVF010000037.1 GCA_012517325.1 Myxococcales bacterium
ACGTTCGGTTCCCGCTTTCGATACCCTCGTCTCCATAGAGTCCTCCTTCGGTCATTGGGTTGTTTGGTGATGACTCAACCTTCAACCGATTCGAGGACTCTTTCAATATCCCAAAGTGCGAAAGAAATTGTACGTTATCAGTAAGATCAAGAAAAAGTAAATTTTTTCGAGCACAAATCAAAGGCGAATTGAGAGAGAAGTGCCCTGACAAGAGAATAAACTATCGATCAGCAATATGGTTTGATTAGCTCAGATGCCGAAACAAGTTCGGCATGACGGGTTAGTAGGCGTTTACCAATCAGTCACCCTGAACTTGTTTCAGGGTCTAAAGCCGAGATGCCGAAACAAGTTCGGCAAGACGGGTTGGTGGGCGGCGGTGTGTCGGGTTAGTAGGCAGCGGTGTGGATTCCGGCTGACGCATGGAAAGACGGCGAGGATTTTTATCGCGGCTACTAAGCCGCTCTTACAGTAGTCGGGTCGCTTGCGCTCCTAGTTTGGATTCCGACTGGCGCACGGAAAGACGGCGGAGGATTTTCATGATTTCCCAACGTCCCGTCAGGGACGATTGAATCTAGCCCAGCGTTTCAACGCTGGGGATGAACGCCGCGGAATTTTTCGTCCCGTCAGGGACGTGTCTCGACACATGGTTCGCAACAAAAAGTGTGGGAGAGCATTCGGACGTACCTATGGCACGAAGAAAAATGGCGCGAACCGAAACCCAGCGTTGAAACGCTGGGCTATTTTCAATCATGCCTACGGCATGAAGCACCAAGGTAAGCAGATACGTTGATTCCGGCTGGCGCACGGAAAAACGGCGCGGCTTTCTCATCGACGCACACAGATTTTTCGGCGCAACGCCTCGGAATGACCGATCGTTTACGGCAGCAATTTATCCCGCACGACGGTTTCGGCGACGGCCTTGGCCATCAGGGCCGCGCCCTGGGCATTGAAGTGGCATTGATCGGTGTCGGGCGACAGAAACAGATCGGGACGATCGCGAAACTCGGCCGTCAGATCGACCAGCGAGGAATGCGTTTCGCCGGCCAGACGGCGCGTCACCCCGTTGTAGGCGTCTTGCAGTTCCGGCCAATCGTTCGGCCGGTCGAGGTACGGCGCCGTCAGCAGAATGACCCGGATGCCACGCTCTTGCGCCAATTTCACCATGCGGCGGATGTTCCGGTGGTATTCGGGGATCGGCACGCGCGAAGTGCCGTTGGGCCGCGGCGTTTCGATCAGCGACGACCGCAACAGGCGATAGAGCCGCGAATGGGCCAGGCGGCCCTGCCAGGCAAATAGCCGCGCCGACGGTAGCTCGATGCGGTGATCGGGAACCCCGCCCGCGCTTTCCCGCCGGTCGTTCCAGATATATTCGATCGTGATCAGGTTGGGTTTGGCGGCCAGCAGTTCGGTTTCCAGGTAGCGTAAGCCCTGCCAGGTCGAATACCCCGGCACGCCCGCGTTCATGATCTCGACCGGTTTTTCGTAACCGCTTGCCTTCAGTGCCTCCGGCAACAGTTCCGGCCACCCCTGCCCGCGATCCATCACCGTGACCGAATCCGCCAGGCAGATCACCCGCGCCGCCCGCCCGGAGAAATTCGGCTTGAGATCGGGTCGCCGCCAGAACAACACCGGATCGGGCGCGCCCAACAGTTCGCCTTCCACCCGAAAGCGGAAATCCGTCGCCGCCGGTTTGCCCTGGTAACCGACCAGGCGCAAAACCGCCTCGGCGCCGCCCAGCGCGACGACCAGCGCGAGCAAGGCAAAAGTGAATTTTCGCATGCCCTTCCCAAATCCTGCACGAATCCTGCCCCTAACCCATAGCGTTTTCCCTTACTTCGATCAAGTTAAAATGACGCTTACGAAATGTAACACGGCCTTTCGGAAGTACTGCTTCCCCACCGTCCACTGCCCGATTGAATAGTTATAACTATTTGTAATTGCTACATTTATAAAATTTTAACTTTTGGCATTGTCCTTGTATTTCCAGTCTATCGGTGAGTGAGAGAAACGGGAAAGGAGGGGCACATGATGGAAATAGCTCTGAACCTGGGCGTGGCTTCGGCACTTTATCTGACGCTGGTGATACTAAAGCGAAAGTCGAGATAGATGGCAGTCCCATTAGCCCGACAACGCACCGGATCACCCCTGAGATCGAAGTTGGTGGTGCGCTGTCGGGCTCTTTTTTCTCTCGACTGAAAGGAGGATGCGAGGAGCCGATAATAACTCAATAGTGGCCGTCGATTGAAGTTTCGCGTCGGGTTGAACGGCCGGCAACGGAAGTTCGTTTTGCCCGAATCCGGCGGCTCGCGAGTGGTGCGTCAGGCGCTTCGGTGCCGCAAGAGGCGAGTTGCACCCGGTGTATCGACTGGATGACCCGTTACGAAAGGTAACTGCGTCTTTCGATCCTACCGGGAGAAGGCCGGCGGCGCATTAAGAGATACCGCGCAACATGCGGATATGTTTGCATTTTTGGCAATTAGCGGTTTTGGCATTGCTGTTGAATTGTCAATGAAATGGTTAGGCATGAAAGGAGGGTACTCCAATGGGCGAGGTGGCGATCAACCTTGGGTTGGTCTCAGCTCTCTTGCTGACCCTGGCGATTTATCGCCGGGTCTCGGAAAAGCATCCGACGAAGCGTTTTCGCTAGTCGGCCGACCGAACGGCGACCGTGTGCATCAGCGTGATGTCAACGCCGGATCAGCGATCCCGGCCTCGGCAAAGCCCTTGGCCCGCAACCGGCAGCTATCGCAACGTCCGCACGGTCGCCCGCTCGAGTCGGGATCGTAACAGCTATGGGTCAACGCCAAATCCACACCCAAATTCAGGGCATGGCGGATGATCTGAGCCTTGGAAAGCCGAATCAGGGGCGCGTGGACGATAAAGCGCCCCTGAGTTTCTACCCCTGCCTTCGTCGCCAGGTTGGCCAATTGTTCAAAGGCTGCTAGGAATTCAGGGCGACAGTCCGGATAGCCGCTGTAGTCGAGCGCGTTCACCCCGAGAAACAAATCGAAGGCGCCGATCGTTTCGGCATACCCGAGCGCGACCGCGAGAAAAATCGTGTTGCGGGCCGGGACGTACGTGCTGGGAATGCCCACGCCGATTTCGCCGTCCGCCCGATCTTTCGGCACCGTCCAATCGGCGGTCAACGCCGAGCCGCCCATCCAGCGCAGATCCAACGGCACGACGTGATGCCGGAGAACGCCCAACGAATCGCAAACCCGTTTCGCCCGTTCCACTTCCACCGAATGCCGCTGTCCGTAAGCAAAGGTCAGCGCATGCAGGTCGAAACCCTCGGCCTTGGCGATCGCCAGGGTCGTGGCGGAATCCAACCCGCCGCTGACCAATACCACCGCGTCGGCCATCGTCCGCTCCGGCTATTTCGCGGCCGCGCAGGTCGCGCAGTACGAGTAACGGATGTAGCCGCCGCCTTCGTAGGCGATGTGCACGCCGCCATCGTCGTCGATGGCGATCGACGTGTACAAGCCCTGCCCGACCGCGTCGGCGGCGTAGGTTTCCCAGGTGTCGCCGATTTTTCGCGCGTAGCGCAGTTCATCGTTGCTGAAATGGCGATAGGCCACGTGCAGGACGCCCGCCGGATCGACGGCGATGGACGGGAAGCCGCCGGTATCGTCCTCGTCGTTCGCGCCCGGATCGAGGGCGATCTTGGTCCAATCGCCTTCGGGGGCGTTGGTGGCGTACCACAAATCCCACAAGTTGCTGTTGGCCGAGTCGATCTTGCTGTAGGCCACGTGGAAATAGCCGTCCTCGTCAACCGCTACGTCGCCGCCGATGGTGTTGCTGTCGACCTGTAATATATTCCATTCCGAGCCGGTCCATTCGGCGATCTTGTTCGAACCGGTGGGGTACACGGGGACATAGGTGTAATCGATGACCGGACGGCCGTCGGGCGTCGCGGTCATGGCCGAATAGAAACCGCTTTCGCCGGTGTGATCGACATCGGAGAAGGTCCACTCTCCCCCCTCGAACTTGCCGACCTGCAGCCAGCCGTTATCGGTGCCGGTGACCGGAAAGTGCATGAACGAGGTCATCAGAACGCCGCCGATCGAGGTCGAGGAAATCCACCAGCCGGCGTGCCCTTCGCCGATGACGCCCGCCGACCAGGCGCCGCCGGCCGGTTTGAAGCCGAAGGCCAGGTACGGATTCGCGTGCCGGCAATACACCAGGCCGGCCGAGCCGTCGTCGGCGACTTCCAGGCTCGGGAACCAGCCGGTTTCCGTGCCGGTGCCGTCCACCATGGCGATTTCCCAGTCGGCGTCCTTGCCGGCTTTTTTCGCGTAATAAACCGCGTCGCGTTCGCAGGCGTCGGTGAAGCAACCGGTATAGGCGACGTGAATCGCGCCATCGGCGGTCACCTGAATGGAAGTCTGCCGGCTGCCCGGGCCGGAAAGATCGATATCTTCCGAGGTGAAATCGACATCGCCGGGGCTCGCGTCATCGTCGTCGTTGTCGTCATCGTCGTCGCCCGCGTCGTCGTCACCCGAATCGTTGTCGTCGTCGGCGGCGTCGTCATCGCCGGTCTGATCGTCGTCGACCGCGGCCTCCTGGCAGCAACCGCCCTGGCAGACCCAGCCCGCGCCCAAGGCAGCCGTGCATTCGCCGGTCGTTCCGCAGACCATGCAATCGCCGCCGGACCCGTTGTCGTCGTTGTCGTCGTCATCGCCCTTGTTGCTGCAGGCGAACAGGCACAGCGCGAACACCAACAAAAGAACGGCCAAGCCGATGGTCGATAATCTCACGGTAAATCCTCCTTGAAATTGGCGGATGAATTCTTGGACGAATCAGAAAATCGTGGAGTTATTCAGGCACGATTCACGCGGCTCGTCAACCAGTAACCGCCGGCCGGGCGGCGAGCAGCGCGGCCAGCCACGACGCCGGGACGGCCAGGTCGCCGCGCCCGCGGCCCAGTCTGGTCTGCGGTTTGTTCGCGCCATGAAAATCGCTGCCGCCGGTCCGCAGCAGGCCGTGACGGGTCGCGATATCCCAGAGGATCTGCACCTGGGCCGGGTTGTGCTCGGTGTAAAGAACCTCGATGCCGATGAGCCCCGCGGCCTTCAATTCGGCGACCGCGTCGTCCAGGGTCAGCGGCGGCCAGCCGATCAGCATCGGATGCGCGAGCACCGGCAGACCGCCGGCGGCGCGGATCAGCGTGATGGCCTCGGCGGCGGAGAAGCGGACTTTCGGCAGATAGGCCTTGCCGGACCGGTTGAGGTAGATGTCGAACGCCTCGTTGATGGACGCGACGACCTTTTTGCGCAAGAGCACCGCCGCGAAATGCGGCCGCCCGATCACGCCGTCGCCCGATTCGGCGATCACCTCGTCCAGCGTCATCGGGATGCCCAGCTCATTGAACCGGGCGACCATGCGGGCGTTGCGGGTTTCGCGCTGCTCCTGCGCCCAGGCCAATTTGCCGTGCAGGGTCCGGTCGTGCGGATCGAGGCAGTAGCCCAGCATGTGCACCGCCTTGCCGCGAAAATCCACCGACAGTTCCACGCCGGCGATGACCTCGTAGTTCCAGCGGCGCGAGGTTTCCAGGGCTTCGGGCAGGCCGTCGAGCGTGTCGTGATCGGTGATGGCGACGGCGCGCAAGCCGGATTCGCGTGCCAACGCGACCAATTCGGCCGGCGACAGGGTGCCGTCGGAGGCCGTCGTATGCGTGTGCAGATCGATGATGTCGGGCATGTCAGAAATCGACCTTGAACGGGCCCTTGAGCGCCAGGGCGATGACGAGTGTTTCAATCAGATAAATCGCGATCCACCACCACCAATGGGCGCGGTGCGGATAAACGATCTCGATCGACCGGACGGCGCCGGTCAGCTTCGGTTCGCCGGGGAAACCGAGCGCCTCGCCGAAACTGCCGTCGTGCCGTTTCCGCGCCAGTTGCACCAGCGTTTCGCGTTCGGTCGGCAGCGTCACAACCACCTGTTTGACGGCCGTGGCGTCGCCGGCCTGCAGCGTCAGGTTGAATTTGCCGGGCGCCGTGCCGCGGATGTTCCAGCGGGCTTCGGGCGGCGCCGGGTGCTTGTGCAGCCGCCGGTTGGTGAGCCAGCCGCCGATCAACGGCGCCTCTTCCCAGCGGCTGGGCGGATATTGCGGCAAGGAGATGCGCACGCCCTTGTTGAGCACCGACACGCCGCCGTCGGCGGTCAAGGTCACCGGCGTCTGGCTCAGATTGATCGCGGGATCGAACACCGCGACCACCTGGGCGGTCGCCGCCGGATCCTTGCCGGTCGGATCGGCCACGAGCGGCGAAAAGCTGTAGAGCGAATCGATCTGCACCAGCATGGGCAGAATCGGCACCATCATGATGGTGAGCGGGATGATCTGCCGGCCGAGGTAGATGAAGATCCAGCCGAAGGTTTTGGCGATCGACCCCAGGAGCACGCCCAGGCTGTCCATGAACAGCACCATGGCGAAGAAATTGGCCTTGATGCGGTCCTTGGCGCGGGTGATGGCTTTCTGGTTGGAAGTGTACTTCCATACCAGCAAGGCCAGCGCGGCGGTCACCACGCTGAACAGGAACAGGCCGACGTTCGGCCAGTTCGCCACCGGCCGCCACAGCGCGCTGAACACCGCCCAGAGGGCGTTTGAAATCGTCAACATGAGCCGCCCGTTCCTTTAGCTGATGTAACCCAGCCCTTGCAGCTTTTTCTTGATCTCTTCCTCGCTGTCGCCCTCGCCGATCGCCGCCAGCTCTTTTTCGAGCACGTGGCCGACGAATTCCTCGATCGAGGAATAGCCGGCGATCTGGGCGAATTTTTTCACCCGCTCGTACAAGTCTTTATCCAGTTTCACTTTCGGACCAAACATCGCCTGTCCTCTCTTCGTCACGGCTTCCCGTTTTCGGAAGCCGGCTATTTTCCGGTAAAGACGTTCCGCCCGACCATTTCCGGGGGCCGCGGCAAGCCGAACAACTCGACGATGGTCAGCGGCAAATCCTTCAGGTTCGGGTCGCTCAACTGGATCGGCTGGCTGGCGAACAGAATACCGGGCACTTCCTCGGTGGCCATGCAGTGATCGCCGCCCCAGGCGTCCGTGTTGGCGCGCAGGTAGGAGCCGGTCGGGAACTTGCCCAGCGCCGTTTCCCAGCTTCCCCGATAACCGCGGGCGTAGCCGATGATCAAATCCGGCGCCGTTTTCTGAAATTCGCCGTGATAGACCTCGGACGTCTTGTAAACGTGGCTGATGATCTGCCGCCCGTTATCCGGGTCGGTCAACGCCAGCAACTTGGCGCGGATTTCGTCGAGCAAGCGGTCGGCGTCGCCCGCGCCGACGATGCCGTAGCGCTCGCGGCCCGCCAGGTTCAGGTAAAAGCTGTTGATCCCCAGGGTGTAGGCCTTGGTGCCGTACCAGTTCACGTTGGTGAGAAATTCGGATTTCCGATCGGTCGGATCTTTCAGTTTCACGTAGCCGTTGTCGAGCAGCCAGGACGAGAGGTGGAACGATTTGTAGTACGGCGCGAAACCGTGATCGGACATCACCAGCAGGGTCGTTTTCTCGTCGAGTGCGTCGATCGCCTGCCCCAGCACCTTGTCGAGCTTGATGTACGTGTCGCGCACGACGTTGGTGAACGGCTCGTCCTCTTCCGGATTGTAGGCTGGATGATCGTGATCCATCGTCCGCCAGAACATGTGCGTGAGCTGGTCGGAGCTGGAAAAATAGAAGAACAACAGGCCATCGTGGAACCGGGCGAGTTCGTAATTGAACAAATCGTGGCGCTCGCTCAACACCCGATCCGCCTGCATCAGGAATTCGGCGTTGGTCAGGATGCGCGAACTTAGTGCTTTGGTGTCTTCGGGGATGCCCTGCGTGTGGAACGCTCCGCCGCGCGCTTCCGCCAGTTCGGCCGAATAATCGTCCGGCGTGGAAATGGTCATCAGCGGGTCGCGCGGATCGATGTTGATCGGCGAAACGTACAAACCGAAATGCGGATTGACGCTCTTGAGGTAGAACCGCACCATGCCGTTGGCCGAGGACACGCCCGGCACAAGGATGAAATCCACCGCCAGCCAATCGGTCCACTCGCCGACGCCCAGCACCTGGCGTTCGCCGTTGATTTCCAGAACCGCGGCGTCGGCGTCGCGATCCCCGTAAACCCGGAACGGCAGTTCGGCGTCGGGCGGCGACATTTCGTCGGACGTTTTCAAATAGGTGTTCTGCGGACCGATCAGCTTGCAATCGACCACGCCTTCCACCACGTCGACCGGGTAGACCTTGCCGCCGCTGATCTCGTGCTCCGGATCCTCGGGAGGCGGATTATCGGTGAAATAGGAAAAGCTGCCGTAACCGCCCAGCAGATCCGGCGTGCCCATTCCCGACAGGGAACGGAAGGGACCGGTCACCGGCGGGAAGTTGCTCGGTACGCAAAAGACTGTCGCCGGAATATTGGCGTCGCCCAGGAATTCCCAAAAGGCTTTGCCGTGGCGCAACAATTCCATCTGGCCGCCGTCGCGCGGAAATTTGTATTTGCCGATTTCCCAGAATTTGCTCGATGGTTCCACGCGGCTGGTCGAGAGAAACGGCAGAATGGTTTTCGGATCGCGATGGATGAAATCGAAAATGCCGTGGCCGCCGGGATCCATGCCGGTGATGAAATTGGACCAGGCGACTGGGCTTTGCGGCGGGATGCTGGTGCCGAGTACCGAAAAACCGCCCATCTGCTGCAGCCGGACGAAATTGGGCAACAACCCTTCCTTCATCCAGCTTTGCACCAAGATCGGATCCATGCCGTCGAATCCCAGAACCAGGACTTTCTTGCCGTCCTTGGTTTTCATGCCGGCCAGCGAGTCGGAACCCTTGGAACCGCAACCGATGGCCAATCCGGCGGTGGCGCCGGCGACGCCTTTCAAGAAGTCGCGCCGGGAAATGCCTTTGCGCAAGATGTGAGTTTTATTTTTCATGCCGCCTGTTCCTTTTTCTTCTTGCCGAGCAGCGAGCGGCCGTCCATGAACGCGGGAGCGTCGACGCCGAGCATTTCCAGAATGGTCGGCGCCAGATCCATGATCGACGGCTGGTCCCGGTTCAAGTCGAAATTGGTGAACAGGACGCCGGGTACGCGCCGCGGGTCCATGCAGTGATCGCCGCTCCAGGCCTTTGTGTTGTCGTCGAACACCTTGTCGGTGATGACGCCGGTGGTGCCGTCCCACCCCGCGCGATAACCGAGGTTGTAACCGATGATCAGGTCGGGTGCGTTGCCCTTGTACGGGCCGGCATAGATGTTTTCCGCTTCCCACACCTGGTTGATGCCGATTTCGTTCCGCTCGGCGTCGCGCAGGCCGCTGAGTTTTTCGACCAGTTCCCGCCGCAAGGCCGCGGCCGGCTCGCCGGGCTCGACGATCCCCTTGGCCTCGCGCCCGGCCAGGTTGATGTACATCCCGCCGAGTCCAACCTGATAGGCCCTGGTCCGCGACCAATCGACGTCTTGCAGCCACTTGGCGCCGTTGGGCTTGGCGCCGTCTTTCAAAGCGAGATAGCCGTTCTGGTGCAGCCACGAATTCAGGTTGACGCCGCGAATGAACGGTTTGAATCCGTGGTCGCTCATCACCAGCAGCGCGTCGCCCTTGCGCAGTTTTTTCAGGGTCCGCGCCAACAACGCGTCGCTCCATTTGTACAGATCGAGAATCGCGTCGCGGTGAGTCAGATCGTCGTTGGGGCCGACCGCCGGATGGTTGGGCACCAGATAACGGTAGAACATGTGCTGAATGCGGTCGGTGTCGTCGAACACGCAGACGACGCACCCGTTCTTGGTCTTAGCCAGCGCATCGTTGAACATCTGCTCACGTTCGTCGCTGATCAGATAGGTTTCCTGAAGGAACTGCCCGTCGGTGAGCAGCCGTTCATTAAGCACCCAGGTATCCTCGGCAAGCCCTAAGTTGGCGTAAGGACCGATTAATTTCGCCAAATAAACGCCGTAATGCGGTGGGTGGCTGATCGGGAAAACCGGCTTGGCGGGATCGAGGTTGATCGGCGTGACGTAGAGGCTGACGTGTTCGCCGGCCTCGGTCAACATGAACCGGGCGATGCCGCTGACCTTGAAACCTAATGAAGCCTTGAATTGCAGCGATACCCAATCGCTGTACTCGCCGGTTTTCAGTTTCATGTCTTCGTTCGGCAACCGTACCAGATTCGGCTTGCCGTTCTTGCCGATCACTACCGAGAACGGGATTTTCAGTTCCGGCGCGCCTTCGAGCAGGCTGTCGGGCGGTCCGCTCAGTTCGCCCTTGTAAACATCGCCTTCCTTGACCAGCGGCAGAATGATCCCACCCTCGGCCTCGCTGTCGCCGCTGACCGCCTGTTTATCGGCAAAACGCGTGGTGAAGAAGCTGAAGGTTCCCTGGCTGCCGCGCAAATCCGGCACACACATACCCGAAAGCGAGACGCCGTTGAATTTCTCCGGCGGGAACGTGATGGGCACGCGAATTACGGCCGAAGAAATGCTTTGTTCGCCCAGGACGACCCAGAACGGCTTGCTTTTACGCAACAGGCGCAATTCGGGCTTGCCGAGCGGGATACGGTACTTGCCGATTTTCCAAAAGCGTTGGCTCTGGCCGATGTAGGCCGAGGACAGCGCCGGCAGATAGGTGCGCGGATCGCGGGTCAGAAAGTCATAGATGTTGTGCCGTCCCGGATTGGCGCCGGTCATGAAACTCGACCAGGCGACCGGGCTGACCGCCGGGAAAGTGGTTTGCAGGCGATGGAAACCGCCCTGCTCCGCCAGCTTCTTGAAAGTCGGCAAGTGCCCTTCCTGCATCCATTTTTCGGCCAGATCGGGGTCGAGGCCGTCGAGCCCTAAAACCACCACGCGTTTGTAACTGGCGCGTTGGCGGGATTTGCGGCGGCGGATTAAAACGTAGACAAAGCGCAGCGGCCAGATCGCCAGCATGGCCAGCGCCACGAAAAACGTCGCCACCATGAAAAAAATGCCGGTACCGAAAGCGATACCAGCGCCGGGGCCGACATAGGCGTATGCCGAAGACGCCGTACAACAGAGCACGACGAGTATCAGTACCGTGAGCAGTCTGCGCATTCTATTCTTCTCCGTGATCGACGTGCGATCCCGCCGTTCCCCCAACAGTAGGCAGCATCAGAAACATTGACAAGGGATCAACAGCAAAATCCCTCGTCTTTTTGCCCATCTCGATAATCACGCCAAATGCGACAGGATCAGGTCGGCCGCCTGCGTAATGATCGGGACGTCCGCGACCGGCTTGACCGTCCACAAAAACGCGTCGTTCTGGTTGTGCATGCCGGTCAGGCCGAAATGCCCGAAAACCTCCGGCCGATCGATCGCGCCTTTGAAATCGAAGCCGTCGATCGAAACCGCCACCAAATCCGGCCCAGCGGCGGCATAAGGGCCATGATAAGCTTCCTCGCGCTCGAAAAATCGCCGGACCAGCTTGCGGCCCTGATATTCCAACTCGCCCAACGCGGCGCGCACATCGGCCAGCACTTTGGGCGCGTCGGCCGGATCGACCTGCCCCTTGGGGTATTTTCCCTTGGTATGGACGTAGATCCGATTCGGGTCGAGCACGAAAACCTTGGCCTCGGCCGCGATCTGGTTCAAATCCTTCGGATTTTCCCCTTCGAAGGCAGTTAGACCCCGCTCGGCCAAGTAACGGTTCAACGCGACTTCCTTTTCCAGCGCGCAAAAGCCGTGATCGCTCAGCATGAAAAAGCCGGCCAAGCTTTCATCCTTGGTTTCATGGATGTACCGGTCGGCCATCTCGCCGACCAAACGGTCCACCGCCCGGTAGTAATTGATCGCCCGCTCGTGCAGCTCGTGCTTCTCGTCGGTCAGCGCGTGCCACAGATAGTGATGCAACCGGTCGGTGCCGGTGACGATCAACTCGAAGAAGTCCCATTCCTCTTCGGTCCACAACAACTCGACCGCCTGCCGCCGGCCTTCGAGCGTCTGTTCCAACTGTTGCATGGCCAGAGCGTGGTTGCGCCGGGCGATGCTGGTGTCGATGTCGATTTCGTAGTTCAGGCGGCGCAATTTGCCGATGTATTTCGCCGGAAAAACGGCCCGGTGCATTTCGATGGCGACGAAGCCCGAAACGAGCGCCCCGTTGAGGCGGCGCGCCGGATAGGTTCCCGGTTGGTTGATGATGACGCTACGCTTGCCGGTTTGCTCCAGCCGGTCCCAGATGGTCGGCGCCTTGAGCGATCCGTAATTGGGGAAATTCAGGTCATAGGTGCCGGGGATCAAATCGGTGAAGCCGAAGATCCCATGGGTTCCCGGATCGACGCCGGTCATGAAACTCGGCCAACTGACCGCCGAGATTTCCGGCACCGTAACTTCCATCCGCCGCAGGTTGCCGAGCTTGGTGATTTCCGCCATGCGGGGCAGAACACCGCGCACCATCAAATCATTCAACAATTTATGCGGAACGCCGTCGAGCCCGACCACCACCGCTTTGTTTTTTTTTCGCGAAAACAAACCCATCGCACGACCTTTCCCGGGTTGCGTAAATTCATCGCAGAATACTAATCGAAGCGGTCCGCGACAAGTGGGTTGAACGGTGGGTTGAACGGTATCAAGAGCTTGTATTTATTGTCGGATACAATTGGCCGCGAAACCGCGCTCCGTTCTTGATAGCGCGCTTGAAATGCCAACGGTTCGGCGGCACTATGCAAGTTCCTTTCAATTCGGGATCAAATGGCATTGCGGATGATCCGATCGACCGGAACGAAAAAAATCCTCGCCGTCGTTCTGGCGGCGGGATTTCTCATCATCGGATTGAATTTGCTGGCGGCTTACGCGCTGGGGAAATACTATACCACCGGCTTTCTGCTCTCGAGCGATTTCGTGACGACCGCCGGCCCGGAGCCGATTTACACCTGGCAACCCAACCTGAAGCATCGATTCAATGCCGCATTCAACGTCACCCTGACCACCAACGCCGCCGGCTACCGGACTCACCCCTTTACGTCGCCGGACGGCAAGCGCCGCCTGGTGCTGCTCGGCGATTCCATTTCCTTCGGCGTCTTTCTGCCCGAAGAGGAAAATCTCGCCGGGCAAATCGAAAAAATTTCCGGCGCGCGCGGCGCCGCCATCGAGGTTTTCAACCTCGGCATTCCGACCTACAACCTGCGCCAGTACGCGGAAAGCTACCGCCGCTACGGGAAGGATTTACAGCCCGATACGGTGGTGCTTCAGACCGAACCGGGAGATTTTCGTGATCCGCCCACCCTCGTTTTGCGCCCCTGGATCAGAAAAATTCCGCTCCTGACCTGGCTTCTGTTGCGCTACCATCGCAGCCGGCCGTTCGTCGACACTTCCGCCGCCGGTCTGGCCACGTACCGCGAGATCGTGGAAGATTGCGCGAAGCGAAACGCCCGCCTGATCGTCGTGTACTTTCCGTATCTGATTCCGAATCCCTTTAACAACGAATGGCGTCAAGACAAGGAGCGGTTCGAGAGTCACGGCGCGCCCGTGGTGGACGTCGCTTCATTGCTGGCGACCGTCAATCCGGATTTGACGGCTTTCCGCGTTCGGCCGGAGGATCCGATTCACCCCGACGCCCGAGCCATCGCCCTGGTGGCCGACCGCCTGGTGACAATGCTGGCGGAGAATTAATTCCGTCAAGCGGAGCGCCGGGAACCCGAGGTTTTACAGCGGGCGGCCTTCTATGTAGGATACCCACAAAATTAATCGGGAGACCATGAGGTACTTGCGGCCATATCTCCTGGGAGTGTGGTGCGCCCTTTTCGGGCTGTTGCTGCCGACACTCGTCCAGGCCCAGCAGAACGCCCACATTTCCAGCGCGAAGGCGTCCCGCCAGGGGCATGTCCTGACGGTTTCGTTCATCGTCGAGGGCGCCTTCACCCCGAAGATGGAAGAGGCGGTGCAATCGGGCATTCCGCAAACGTTCACCTACCAGTTCGAGGTTTATCGCGTCGTGACGGCCTGGCCCGATCAGCGGATCTACAACTGGACGATCAAGCGCACGATCCGTTACGACACCCTGAAAAAAATCTACACCGTCGAATTGGGTTCGGACGCCAAGCCCAAGCAGACCGACGATCTCGCGGTGGCGAAGACCTGGATGACCAGCTTCACCGATTTCCCCGTCGCGGTGGTGCCGGCGCTCGATCCTTCGACGGATTACTATGCGCGCGTCAAAGCGGAACTGGATCCGGTCCAATGGCCGCTCCATCTCAACAAGATTCTGTTCCTCGCCAATTTATGGAGCTTCGAGACGCCCTGGATGCGGGTCGATTTGCCGATCAAGGCATGGAATGAAACGACGACTCCTACCCCTTAGCGAGCCGAGCCTGGAAGAGCGCGAGGCGTTGCGCCGCAAGCGAGAGATCATCGCTGCGGTCGTCATCGCCGTGGTGCTGGCGGCGTTGTTTGTGGTCGAAGCGTTCTTCTTCGATTTCCGCGGCACGATCGGCACCGCCAACCTGCTGTTTTTCACGCTGATCAACGTCAACATCATTCTGGCCTGCCTGCTGCTGTTTCTGATTCTGCGCAACTTGACCAAGCTGCTCTTCGAACGGCGGCGGCGGGTGTTGGGCGCCCGGCTGCGGACGCGGCTGGTGGTCGCGTTCGCCGCGTTCGCCCTGATTCCGACGGTGTTGTTGTTTTACGTCGCGATGACCTTCATCAGTAACTCCATCGAGCGCTGGTTTACGTTGCAAATCGAAAGCAGCCTGAACGAATCGATGGAAGTGGCGCAAAAATTTTACGAGGTCGCCACGGCCCGCGCCATCCAAAACGCCACCCAGATCGCGATCGCGCTGGTCGAGGAACCGGATTTCAAAACCTGGCTCAAGCCCGCCTCGTCCAAGGAACAAACCATCGCGGCCGACCGGCTCAAACTGTATCTGGCCGACAAGCGGCAACAGTTGTCCGTCGATCTGATCGAGCTGTACCCGACGCCGACCAGCAAACCGCTCAGCCTCCGCAATCCGGGCGTCACCAGCAAACGCTGGCCGAAACTGTCGCACGAAGCCCTGCAAAAAGCCTTCGACAAGGCGGCGACCAGCTCGATCGACGGCGCGGGAAAAAGCGAACTCGCCCGCGGGCTGGCGCCGATCATCGACGCTGATGGCCAGGTGCTCGCCGTCGCCGCGGTCGGCTTCATGATCCAGGAAAACCTGGTCGAAAAAATGCGGCACATCCAGACGGCCTACGAGGAATACCGCAAGCTGCGCCTGTTCGAGACGCCGATCCGCACCAGCTATCTGATCATCCTTTCGCTCATCAGCCTGTTCATCTTCTTTGCCGCGACCTGGTTCGGCTTTTACCTGGCGCGCCAGATCACCGACCCGCTGCAACGGCTGGCCGAGGGCGCGCAACAGGTCGCCGAGGGCGAAATGGACCTGCGCTTCCAGAAGGTGGCCGACGACGAAATCGGCACCCTGGTCGAGGCGTTCAATAAAATGCTCGACGACCTGGCGGTCAGCCGGCAGGCGCTGGAATTGGCGATGACGAACCTGGAGGCGACGAACATCGAGCTCGAGCAGCGGCGCGCCAGCATGGAAGCCATTCTGGAAAACGTCGCCGCCGGCGTGCTTTCGTTCGACAACGACGGCCGCGTGCTGACCGTCAACCCCAGCATCGAGCGCATCCTGGGCATCAAGGCCGCCGAGGCCCTGACGAAAACCTGGACCGACGTGTTCCCGCCCGAGGTGAGCAACACCTTCAAGAAGCTGGGCGACGAACTCTACCAAGGCAAGAAATGGACGGTGCAAAACCAGTTTGAAATCGCGGTGGGCGGCGACACCCGCACCCTGTTGGCGATCCTGTCGATCATTCGTAGCGGCCCCGGCGATCCGGCCGGCGCGGTGCTGGTCGTCGAGGACCTGACCGAACTGCTCAAGGCCCAGCGCGTCGCCGCCTGGCAGGAAATCGCCCGCCGCATCGCCCACGAAATCAAAAACCCGCTGACGCCGATCCAACTCGCCGCGCAGCGGCTGCAAAAGCGCTACCAGGACCGGCTCGACGCCGAAACCGACAAGGTCTTCTTCGATTCAACCGAAATCATCATCCGCCAGGTCGAGGAAATGAAGCGGATGGTGAAGGAATTCTCCGATTTCGCGCGGATGGCCGAGGCCAAACCGACCGAATGCGCCATCGGCGACATCGTCAAGGAAGCCGTCATCCTGTACCGCGAGGCACACCGGCATATCGAATTCACCGTGCAGATCGACGCCGCCGTCCCCACCCTGTTGCTCGACCGCGACCAGATCAAGCGCGCGTTGATCAACGTCATCGACAACGCCGTGGCTTCCATCGAAGGCCCCGGCGCCGTCGAGGTCCAGGCGCGCCTCGGCCAGAACGCGCGGGCGGTCATCATCGGCATCACCGACACCGGGCGCGGCCTGCCCAAGGCCTATCGCAGCCGGCTGTTCGAACCCTATTTTTCCACGAAAAAAATGGGCACCGGCCTCGGCCTTGCCATCGTTCACCGTATCGTCACCGACCACGGCGGCCGCATCTCATTGCGCGACAACCATCCGCACGGCACCGTCGTCACGATCGAATTGCCGATTCGCCACCTGGAAGAGCCGGCGGAACCGCCGGAGCCCGTGACATCCGCGTGAAAGTTTTGGTCAATTTAACGGAATAAAAATATTTCTTGACCAACATAGATCCCTCTAATATATTTATTCCATCTTCTTCGTTCTTTGCACTCGGTGCCAACTTTGGAGGTAAACATGACACGTAAGTCGCTTCTGTTCCTGGTGTTGCCGTGTTTGGCAATCGCCGCGATCGGCTTTGCCGCATGGCACGATTCT
>JAAYVF010000038.1 GCA_012517325.1 Myxococcales bacterium
CATCCGCCGCGCCACGCCCGTCGCGCCCGCCGCGCCCGCCGCCGCGCCGGCCGAGCGGCCGCTGGTGTTCGGCGAATTGCGGATCGAGCCTTCGTCGCATGCCGTCTGGCTACGCGGCTCGCCCTTGGAATTGACGCCGATCGAATACGACCTGCTGCTCACCCTGGCGCGGGCTGCCGGCCGGGTGCTGTCGCGCGATCAACTGCTCGACGCCGTCGCCGGGCGCGAATACGAGGTCTTCGACCGTTCGATCGACGTGCACATCTCCTACCTACGGCGCAAGCTCGGCGACGACCCGAAAAGCCCGACCTACATTAAAACCGTTCGCGCCGCCGGCTACCTGTTCCGGGACGAAACGGAGGGCCGATGAAAGCGCACCGCTCGCTGCTGGCCAAGATCATTTTGTGGTCCTTCGTCAACCTCTTCGTTCTCGGCGCGCTCGTCTTCGGCTTTTTCAACCTGCAATTTCACCTCGGCCCCGAGTCCCCGTTCGGCGGCCCGCCCGAAGATCCGGTACTGGCGATCGGCCGCCTGCTGACCCGCGAACTGAGCGCCGCCGACCGCGAGAACTGGGATAAAATTTTTACCGAATTCGCCGGCACCTACGGCGTGACCTTCACCTTGCTCACGCCCGAAGGCGATTACCTCGGCGGCGACCGGCAGGCGATTCCGCCGGCGGTCAGGGAAAAGATCATGACGTGCCCGCGCGGTATGGGACGGGGCATGGGCATGGGAATGGGTATGGCGCGGCGGGGCCATCCGGGTGGAATGCCGGAACCGTTGCCGGACTCGCCGCAGGGCCGGTTCATGCAGCGGCACTCGCGTTTTTCCCTGCGGACGACAAACCCGACGCGTTATTGGGTGGGCCAGTTGTATCCGGTGGTACTGGACCGCGAGAACCTGCCGCAACCGGCTTTCCTCCTGGCGGTTTCGGATTCGATGACCGGCCACGGGTTGTTTTTCAACCCCACGCCCTGGATCGTCATCGCCCTGGCGATCGTGCTGATTTCGTTTTTGCTCTGGGCGCCCTTCGTGCGCAATCTGACCCGGCCGCTGACCCAGATGACCGACGCGACGGCGGCGATCGCCCGCGGCCAATTCGAGGTCAACCTTCCCGCGCGGCGGCGCGACGAGATCGGTCGCCTCGGCCAGGCCATTAACGACATGGCGGCCCGCCTGGCCGGCTTCGTGAAAGGGCAGAAGCGATTTCTCGGCGACGTCGCCCACGAACTGGCCTCGCCGATCGCGCGGATCAACCTCGGCCTGAGCATCCTGGAGCAGCGCGTCGACGAACCGCACCGTGAGCGCGTCCGCGAGGTACTGGAAGAAGTGCAGCAGCTTTCGAATCTGGTCAACGAGCTATTGTCGTTCTCGCGCGCCGAAATGAACCCCGCGAAGGTGCGGCTCGAAAGCGTCGAACTGGCGCCGATCGTCCGGCGGATCGTGCCGCGCGAGGGCGGCGAGGGGTGCGACATCCGCGTGGCCGTCGACGAGGAAATCCGCGTCCAGGGCGATCCCGAACTGCTGGCGCGCGCCCTGGCCAACGTGCTGCGCAACGCGGTCCGCTATGCCGGCGAGGCGGGGCCGATCTTCATCGAGGCGCGGCAACGGAATGGCGAAGTGGAATGGACGGTGCGCGATTCGGGCAAGGGCGTGCCGCCCGACAGCCTCGGCCGACTTTTCGAGCCGTTTTTCCGGCCGGAAGCGTCGCGCGGCCGCGACACGGGTGGAGTCGGCCTGGGGCTGGCCATCGTCAAAACCTGCGTCCAGGCCTGCGGCGGCACGGTCGGCGCGCAAAACCTGCAACCGGCCGGATTCGCGGTAACGATGACTTTGAAAGCGGGTTGATCGGTCGCGATCGACCCGCGATCAGAACGATCCCGCCAACTCGGCTTCGAGGCGCGCCAGCGGCATGGCGCCGACGACCTGCTTGACCACCTGGCCGTTCTTGAACAGCAGCAGCAAGGGAATCGACTGGATACCGAAGGGTCTGCCGTTTTTATTAACACTCAATAATAATTCTTGACTAGTCGGATTATATTTGTTATTCATTATATATAATTATGGATTTATGGCACAAATGCCATCATGGGCATGAAATGATTGAATTTATCAAATATTTCACTGACTGGCCTCTAGCCACTTCAAGCCAAAAGAACAGATTCTTTGTTATCCATCATCAAGCATCAAATGCTGTGAATCGAACTGCCGCGACGGATAATCGGTCACATACTCATACAGTGATAAAAGCCGGATATTCGAAGGGCCGTCTTTTATCTGAAGTTGATTACACATTTTCAATAATAAAGATAAAATCTCATCAACCGAACAGAGGAGACTAAGCATGAAGTGGTTTTCAATATGTTGTATTGGCGCGCTTTTATTGGTTTTATGCTCGCCAAATGTGCATTCTCAAGGGCTTACCCGTGGTGATGCCGCTGGTGTGGCGAACATGGATTACACTGGCGATTGTCCGGGAGACGATTTGGATTATGATTATTATCTGATAAAAGCATGGGCCGATGAAATGGAAGCCAATTTGTTCACTACCAACTTTGTCTATCCCAACATCAATCATTTATGGATGACAGATTATAATTTAGTCGACTGGGGAAGAGACCATTTGAAAATGGAAACTTATCATTTTGTAATTATTAGCGGACACGGCGGTACGGTGACAGTTAATAATCTTGATCAAAATCGAATAAAACTTGGAAAACAAAATCCGAATGGAGATTGCTATGTCTACCCAAGATACCAAATGAAAATTGGCGACAACAATCAACATAAATTGAAAATATTGCATTTGGTGACTTGTCATGGCATGACTGTCGACCAGGGCAGGCTAGCTAATACTTGGAACAACACATTCGCAGGAATTCACCAGATTCATGGATTTCATGGTGTAAGCTGGTCGATGCCGGCATTGCTAAGCGATTTTGAACATCTCGCCAATCACGGACAAGGCAACAATGTCGCTTACGAATGGCTTTTTGAAATGCATCATGAAGAATTCGAATTCGATCAATGCCCGGTTGTATATATTGGGGCGGATTCGGAAACGCAGGCAAATCAAATTTTCCAAAATGAGACGTACCGCGTCCGAGATGATCCAATTTACACCGAACCATCCTTGTTTAAACGATGGTATTTTGAAGGGTGTGATCCATCACAGGGCGGACCGATGTAATAGGTTGAAACCGAGGAGAATAAAAATGCGTAAACTAAACAATATATCTCTGATGATCGTCCTTCTGACATTTTGCGCAATTGTTATCCACAACGAGTGTCGGGCTCAAGAAGCAATCCCTGTTTATCAATGGGTCGAGATAGCAAACGCCAATGAACTGTTAATAGAGGATGCATCAATTCTTGGCTTGGATATTTCAAACAAAAAAATGGAATATGATCATCGTGGTTGGTATGTCATCTCGACCGATTTTTATCAGATCGAGATGCAAAAACAGACGGGATATTTTAATTATTTCATTAAAAGGCCGGTGATGATACCAACGCCTTATAATAAAGAAACAATTGATATAGACTCAATCAATAGCAAAGCCAGGGCCATTTTGTTGTCCTTTGGCATTCCACAAGATGAGATTGAAACTATTAGTGTAAAAAGACTTTTAGCACGGACAGAGGATAAATTGGGTAATGCCATCGGCCAACCTGAAGTTGTAAATTATTATGCATATTGCACCAGGAAAATTGGCGACATTTCGCTACGCCATTCCTATGCAAAAGCCATGTTTGATACTTCGGGGCAACTGATAAAAATTCAATTATATTGGAGACCCGTTCAAAGACAGAGCCCACTCGTATATCGAACCAAAATTAATGAACAAATCCTTGGGGTAAAAGTAAAAGAACTTTTGTCCAATGAAATGGCAGATTATTCAATACACAAATCGTTCTATGCCTTTTATGAAGATCACAATCCGCAAAAGGTGGGCGAAATCAATTTAATGTACATTACCCTTTACTCATCTCCTGGCGGTAAATTAAAGGAATTGGTCATTCCCGCCACGGAGTGAATCGAAAAAGGGAGGACAGAAATGATGAGATCATATTTGTTCGGAATCCAGTTTCTCGCCATGATAACATTGTTGCTGGTCAGTTGTTCGGGCGAAGAAGACAATGGTCAATCCGATGATTGCAGTCAGATTGTCGAAACATTTCAAACAATCGAAGCAAGGCAAGAAATCGTGGCGCCGCAAGCCCAAAATTACGAGGATTGCATTCCAGACAAAGTGGCTGCCCAATCCGACGCCAAGGAATTATTTCTGACGATGATGGAATTCTACCTGGGCGATTATCGCGATGAATTCGACAACGTCTATACCTTACAATGCACGCAAGACGGCACTTGGACTATGCCTGGCAATACCCCCGATGGCGCGCGTTGCGCGGGCGGATGGGGAATGCCGATTCGAATCGTCTCGGAAGAACAGAACATTCAAGTTCCCGGCACAATCCTTTTAGGCGGTGGTACGGTTGAGACATCGGGCGCGAGTCTCGATTTTTGCCTGCCGAATAATGATTGCCGATTTGGCTATCATATAAAGAATGAAAACGGCGACGCTTGGAAATGGGTTTTCTATGAGAATAAAGGCGAGTGGGTAAAGGAATAATCGTGACCGAACCGTCGTGCGAACATGATCAACCGGCCGTCAAATCATTCCCGCCAACTCGGCTTCCAGGCGCGCCAGCAGCATGGCGCCGACGACCTGCTTGACCACCTGCCCGTTCTTGAACAACAGCAGCAGGGGAATCGACTGGACGTTGTACGGCGCGGCGGTTTGCGGATACGCCTCGGTATCCAATTTGACCACCTTGACACGGCCGGCGTGCTTGGCTGCGAACTGCTCGAGCACCGGCGCCATCATCCGGCACGGCGCGCACCAGGAAGCCCAGAAATCGACCAGCACGGGCAACTCGCCCTTCAGGACCTCGGATTCGAAAAGCTTGTCGGTGGTTTCGACTGGTTTGGCCGGCATGGCCAGCGCCGCCTTGCAATTGCCGCAATGCGCCTTGCCGTCGCGTAGCGAATCCAACGGTGCGCGATTGGGCGCGCCGCAACCGGGACAACGAACCGTTTCCGCCATGATTTTCTCCATTTAAATCCTCTACCGACGCCTGGTCGCCTCGGATTGGCGACGGTTCAACCGGGCAGGCGAATCCCAATATAACCACGATTTGCCGCGACGGCGTCCAGCCGCGCCGTTTCAACTTGACAGTGACGGTCCACGGGGTATGTTTCCCTTGCCACCTCACAGGGGAATCTTCATGGATTTGACGGTGATCGGTCTGGGCGGTTGCGGGAAATCGACGCTGCTGGCGGCGTTGTCGGGCCAGGCGGCGCACGGCGCGCCGGCGGTGACGATCAAGGTGCCCGACAAGCGAGTCGATAAGCTGTCGGCTTTCTACAAGCCGAAAAAAACCACTTACGCCGAAATCCGGGCCCGCGAGGCGGCCTGGCCGTCCGGCGCCGAAAGCAAGCGCAAAAGCGAGATCGACCGCTACCTCGACCAGATCAAGGGCTCCAACCTCTTTCTGCACGTGCTGCGCGACTGCGCCACGCCACTGGCGACCGACCCGCCCGACGCCCGCCGCGACCTGGAAAAGCTCGACGGCGAGATGATCTTCGCCGACCTGGTGACCTGCGAGCGGCTCATCGAGCGCGAGCACGTGCAGCCCATGGACGCGGCGCGCAAGGCGGCCGTGCACCGCGCCAAGGAACGGCTCGAAAGCGAAACGCCCCTCTGGGCGAGCCAGTGGGACGAAAACGAATTGAACTCGCTGGCCGGCCTGAACCTCATCACCCTGACGCCGCAACTGCTGGTCGTCAACGTCGAGGAAGGCCGGACCGAGGCGCCCGCGCTGCCGGCCGAAAAACTGCACGGCCGCCATGTCGTGCCCGTGTGCCTGAAAATCGCCGCCGAGGTGGCCACGCTGCCGGCGGAGGATCAGCAGGCCTTCGCCGCCGAAATGGGCCTGGGCGAACCGGCGGCGCACACCATCGCCCGCGAAGCCTACCGGCAACTGAATCTGATCAGCTTCTTTACCGTGGGCGAGGACGAGGTGCGCGCCTGGTCGGTGCCGGCCGGCACCAACGCGCAGAAGGCCGCCGGCCGCATCCACTCGGACCTCGAACGCGGGTTCATCCGCGCCGAAATCGTGCCCTACGAAACCCACATGCAGTTGGGCACGCTCAAGGCCTGCCGCGACGCCGGCAAACTGCAATTGGAGGGGAAGGGCTATCTCCTCAACGACGGGGAGATCATGCACGTGCGGTTCAACGTGTAGCGCCGCGCAGACGCCACAACAGCCGCAGATATTTCCAGCCCATGCGAAACAGGCGAAAGTCGCTCTGACCCGCCCGGCGGAACGAATAAACTGTCGGCACCTCGGCGAGCCGCGCCCCGGCGCGGTGCGCGCGGATGACCAGTTCCGGCGAAATCGCGAAGTCGCGGCTTTCCAGGTCGAGCGAAAACAGCAATTCGCGCGTCATGCTACGGAAGGCGTTGGTCAGGTCGTGCGCGGGCACGCGGTAGACGCGGCGCGCCAGCCGCGAGAAACAACGGGAACCGAACGACTTGAACCGCCCGAGGTTGCCGTAGCCGCCACCGGGGATCGCCCGCGAGGCCAGCACCAGGTCGCAGCCCTCATCCAACCGGCGCACCAGCGCGGCCACGTCGGCCAGGCGGTCGGACAGGTCGGCCATACACCAGACGAGGTACCGGCCGCCGGCCCGCTGGGAACCGTGCAGCAGCGCCGCGCCCATGCCGCCGCTGGGTGACAGCGATTCGATCCGCAGGAAAGGCAGGCGCCGCGCCGCTTCCTGCAAAACGGCGAGGCTGCCGTCCCGGCTGCCGTCGTCGACCGCTACAACCTCGAACGGCTCGCCGAACGAAGCGCGCAGCTCCGCCAACCGGGCCAGCAGTTCCGGCAGGTTCTGCTCCTCGTTGCGCACGGGAACGATGAGCGAGAGTCGCGGGATCGGTTCTTCGGTCGCCATCGGATCGGTGCTCTCCAACGCTTGGGATAACGATGCCCGGCTGACTGTAGCAAAATGTGCCGCGAATCGCATCCTTCGAATTGCCAAAAGTCGCCGGCGGCGATCCACCCGCCGAATGTAAGAGCGGCTTAGCAGCCGCGATAAAAAACCTACGCCGTCTATCCGGGCGCCAGCCGGAATACACGCCGGGAACGCCCATCGCATGACCACTGTAGGAGCGGCTTAGCAGCCGCGATATAAGCCTTACACCGTCTTTCCGTGCGCCAGCCGGAACCCAAACTGGGAGCGCCAGCGACTTAACTAATGTAAGAGCGGCTTAGCAGCCGCGATAAAAATCCTCGCCGTCTTTCCGTTCGCAAGCCGGAACCCACACCGGGAGCGCCGGCGACTTGACAGGTGTAGGAGCGGCTTAGCTTGGGGCCGGTGGATTTGCGTAAATATAACAATTGCGCGCCAGCGACCTGACTGGTGTAAGAGCGGCTTAGCAGCCGCGATTTCACCTTTCCGCCAAACCATCCGCCGGATTTGCCGAAACGAATAATTTTCGCTTATTTATCCGTGACTTCCGATTTAACTATGATCGCCAATGGGAGTCCACTCGTAAGTATTAAAAATGATTCACATTTTCCCCCTGTTTTTTTTTAAAGATGTATCTTTCTATTCGCCTTCCGGGTGGAGCGGCGTGGTTGGATGAGGTGAGGGTGGCGGTGAAGGCGTTTGGAGAGTGATCATGCCCAATTGGTACGTCGATCCCGACCAGGCCGACGATTCCGGCGCCGGCGAAAGCTGGGCCACCGCGAAAAAACATCTCAACGCGATGATCCAGGCCCTGACCTATCCGCTGATCGGCGAAAACATCATCTATCTAAAGGTCGGCGCGACCAACCTCTCAACGGCCGTGCCAGTTTGAGGTTCGCACCCTTCGAGACGGCCAAGGGCCTTCTCAGGGCGATGGTAAATACGAGACGTCTGAAGAATCTGCACGCGTCAACGAAAGACTCGCTTGACCGATCCGCGTCGAATCGGGGATAGTGAATCCACACCCTCAACCGAGGGCCGCGTGACCGCCGCCAGCGTAGAAAATTCATCGCCAGTCCGGGTCATGGTTTGGCAAGCGGGTCGAATCCCAATCGCCGGAGGACAACCATGCCGGACCGTACCCTGGTATCCGTGATCGCCGCCAAATGCCAGGAAATCCCGGGCAGCATCGCCCAACGCCACAAGCAGACCGGAACCTGGCAGGACATCACCTACGGCGAATTGCTGGCGCGAGCCGAGGAAATCGCCGCCGGATTGGTCGACCTCGGAATGCAGGTCGGCGACCGGATCGCCTTGCTCTCCAACA
Source organism: Myxococcales bacterium (assembly GCA_012517325.1). Lineage (NCBI taxonomy): Bacteria > Pseudomonadati > Myxococcota > Myxococcia > Myxococcales > Myxococcales bacterium. The sequence goes on from JAAYVF010000038.1 coordinate 8,367, forward strand.
ACAGCGTCGAATGGGGGCATTGCGACCTCGGGATTCTGTTCGCCGGCGGCGTGACGGTGGCGATCTATCCCACGTCCATCCAGCGCGAGGTGGCTTACATTCTCGAAAATTCCGAGTCGCGGCTGATCTTCGTCGAAGACGCCAATCAACTGGAAAAGGCGGTGCAGGCGCGGCAGGCCAATCCGCGGGTGGAAAAAGCCGTGGTGATGAACGGCCCGGTTCCGGCGGGCGATTTTGCGCTGTCTCTCGCAACGCTGCGCGAAAAGGGCCGCGCCTTGCTCGCGCGGGATCGGGAGGCGCTCGGGCGGATCGAGGCGCGCCTGCGGCCCGAGGACCTGGCGACGATCATCTACACCAGCGGCACCACGGGTCCGCCCAAGGGCGTCATGCTGACCCACAAAAATATTTTGTTCGTGATCGACGCCGTTCTGGACACCACGCCGGACACCACCGATTTCAAGCTGACCCTGAGCTTTTTGCCGCTGTCGCACAGCCTGGAGAGGGTCGGCGGGCATTTCCTGCCGCTGACCACCGGGCGGACGATCGCCTACGCCGAAAGCCTGGACAAGCTCGGCGACAATTTCCGCGAGGTGCGGCCGGACATCGCCATCGCGGTGCCGCGAGTGTTCGAAAAAATTTATTCGCGAATTAATGAAACCTTACGCGAAATGCCCGAGCGCCGGCGCAAAATCTTTCGCTGGGCGGTCGGCGTCGGCCGCGAGGCGATCCGCTACCGGCAGAAGAATCAACCGTTGCCGTTCGGCCTGGCGCTGCGGCACCGACTGGCCGACCGGCTGGTGTTTCGCAAATTGCGCGCTGTGCTCGGCGGGCGGATGAAATATTTCGTTTCGGGCGGCGCGCCGCTCGACGCCAACATCGCCGAATTCTTTTCCGCCGTCGGCATCATCGTATTGGAGGGCTGGGGCGCCACGGAGACCGCCGCGCCGGCGACGGTGAACCGGCTCGACAACTTCGTTTTCGGTTCGGTCGGCCTGCCGCTGCCAGGCGTGGAGGTGAAAGTGGCCGAGGACGGCGAACTGCTGGTGCGCGGCGCCGGCGTTTGCACCGGTTACTGGAAAATGCCCGCCCAAAGCGCCGAGACTTTCGACGCCGAGGGCTGGTACCACACCGGCGACGTCGGCCGGATCGCCGGCGACGGTTTCGTCTACATCACCGACCGCAAGAAGGAGTTGATCATCACTTCGGCCGGCAAGAACATCTCGCCGCAGAACATCGAAAACAAGCTGAAACTGTCGCCCTTCGTCTCCAACGTCATGACCATCGGCGACCGGCGCAATTACGTCACGGCGCTGGTGACCCTCGACGCGGAGGCGGTCAACAAGCAGCTCGGCACCGGCGGGCTCGATCACGCGGCGCTGGCGGCGCGCGCGGATGTCCGGCAATTGATTCAGGCGGAAATCGACCGGGTCAACGCCGATCTGCCGCGCTACGAAACGATCAAGAAATTTCGGATTCCGCCCGCCGATTTCACGGTGGAAATGGACGACCTGTCGCCGACGCTCAAGCTCAAGCGGCGCAACATCACGGCCCGCCACCAAGCGTTGATTGACGAAATGTACGAATGAGCGCGGCCGGGCGCGGCGGCGTCAGGCCGATTCGAGCGGGGCTTGCTCTTCCCGCGTTGGGCGATAATCGAGCACCGCGTGTCGCTTCGGCTCGTCACGGCCGAGGATCGCGATGCTGCAGACGTTGAGGAACGGCAGGCCGCCGAGATTGTGGGTCAGGCCGAACCGCGGATTTTCGAGCTGGCGCTCGCCGGCCTTTCCCAGCAGTTGCTTGTAGACCTCGTAGATCATCCGCAGGCCCGACGCGCCGATCGGGTGGCCGAAACATTTCAGGCCGCCGTCCGGCTGGCAGGGGACGCCGTTGCCGCGCAGGGTATAGAACCCGTCCTGGATGTCCCGCACGGCTTGGCCGCGTTCGGAGATGTGCAGATCCTCGTAAGTCACCAGCTCCGTGATCGAAAAGCAATCGTGGACTTCCAGCAGGCTGATTTCCTCGCGCGGGCGCTGGATGCCGGCTTCCTGATACGCGAGGGTGCTGGCCTTGTCGGTGGTGAGAAAGTGATCGCCGTCCCAGCCGCTGAACGACATTTCCTCGCCGTTGCTCAGCGCCAGTTGCAGGGCTTTGACCACCACCGGATTTTTGCAGCCCATTTCCCTGGCCTTGGCGACGGTGGTCACCAGGGCGCAGGCGGCGCCGTCACTGACCCCGCAGCAGTCGAACAGGCCGAGCGGGTGGGCGATGATCGGCGCGCTTAATGCCTGGTCGACGGTGATTTTTTTTCGCAGGTGCGCCTTGGGATTGAGCGCGGCGTTTTCGTGGCTTTTCACCGAAACCATCGCCATGGCGCGCTTCAGTTCCGCGTCCGGAATCCGATGTTTGGCGGTGTAGGCCGAGGCGAGCAGCGCGAAGGCCCCCGGCGCGGTCAGGTTGGGCATCCACTGCCAGTTGAGCGACCCGGAATTTGCGCCCTGGTTGGGCAAGCCGCCGTAGCCGGTGTCCTTCAGCTTTTCCACGCCCAGCGCCAGGCAGATGTCGTAGGCGCCGGAAGCGACCGCGTAGACCGCGCCGCGAAACGCTTCGGTGCCGCTGGCGCAATAGTTTTCGACGCGGGTCACCGCGATGCGCGGCAGGCGCAAGGCCACCGCCAGGGCGGACGCGCTTTTGCCGATGCTCGTCTCTTCCATGCAGGTGCTCAGCCAGGCGGCCTGGATTTCCCGCCGGTCGATGCCGGCGTCCGCCACGCCTTCGTTGAAGGCCTCCACCATCAGTTCCTCGGCCCCTGATTCCCAGCGCTCGCCGAAGCGCGTGCAACCCATGCCGATGATCGCCACTTGATCCCGGATTCCCGTCGCCATGGTTCCTCCTTGCTACTTCACTTCCAGCCGGAACAATTTGCCGATGAGTTGCGATTTCATCAGGTCGCCGTCGATTTTCAATTTGCCGCCGCTGAACGCCTCCATCGCGTTGAGCTTGCCGATGGCGATCGCCACGAAATCCCGATCCGCCATGGAAAGCACGGTCGTCGGCGAGGGATGCTCGCCTTCGTGGATCGTGCAGGCGCCCTCGCGGACGACGATGTGCCACTTGCCGCCCGCCGCGCCGCTGATCCGGTATTGGAAAACCACGTCCAAACCGGTTGCCTTGTCGGCCCGGAAACCGGCCTGCATCAGGGCGAACACCTCGGCCACCGACAATTCCGACGCCGGCGCCGCCGGCGCGGATCGGTCCGGCGGTAGCGGCACAGCCTTCCAGAAGTAGCCGTAAAAGCCGCGTTGCCGGTCTTTCAAGCGGCGGCGGAAGGCCATCGTTACCGGTTGGCCGACGGACAGATCGGCAAGCTCGCAGTCGGTGAAATCGGCCATCATCCGGCCGCCGCCTTCGAATTCGATCATGCCGTAGATGGCCGGCGGATCGACGGAGACCGCCAGCAGGTCGCCGGTAAAGGATTTAATACGGGCCGGCTTGTCGGCGAAGCGATATTCCTCCTGTGAATGTTGCGCCAGACATTGCGGATTGACGCACAGATCCATTTTCGGGAATTGCACCGTGCCGCATTGTGTGCACCGGCCGCCGATCAAGGCGTGCAGCATGCGTCGCTTCCGCCAGAGCGCGGTCATCGCCGTCTGGGTCGGCGCTTCGGCGCGGATGCCCATTTCGGTTTGCACCAGGTCGCGGAACACCAGGTACTTGGCGTGATTGTCGGTTTCCCGGCGATTGGCCAGCGAGCCTTGCAGCCCCTTTCGTCCCGCCGGAAACGCCGGCCGATCCGTCACGCGGAACAGTAGGGCGTCGCAACCCTGGCCGAAGCCCGCCACGACCAGCCGTTCGCCCGGTTTGGCGTTTTCGAGCGCGCCGGCGAGCATCAGCAGCGGGTGGGCCGCGCCGGTTTCGCCGCAGACCGCGAAAAGGGTGTCGGCCGCTTTTTCCGGCGGCACGCCCAGGCGCCCCGCGATCTGGCGGTGTTCGGCCTTGAAAAGGCACGGAAAGATGAGCCGGTCGATGTCCGCGGCGGTCAGCCCCAGTTTTTTCAGCAAACCGTTGACCGCCTCTGGAACGATCCGCCCGTAACCTTCTTCACGTAGCCAGCGTTCTTCCCAGTAATAGTCGAAGGTCTTGTCGGCGGCCCGGTAATGGTCGACGAAATCGTGCGTCACGGAAAATGAGCCGCCGTATTCGGCCATGACGTCGCCGTCGCCGACCAGAAAGGCCGCGGCGCCGTCGCCGAACCACAGTTCGTTGAAGTTGGCGGTCTTGGTCAGGCGCTGATCGGCGGCGGCCACCAAGACGGCGCGGCGGCTTTTTTGCGCCACGGTTTCCAGGGCGGTGATCAGGGCGGTGGTGCCGGCTTTCTGGCACGAGGTGAAATCGGCGGCCAGGATATCATCGCGCAGCGCCAGCGCTTCCTTGACGATGCCGGCGTTGGACCGGTCGGCGAAGGGCAACGTCGTGGAACCCAGGTACAGCGCATCCACCTCGGCCGGCGAGCGGCCGATCAGGCAGTCGCGCGCGGCCGCAACCGCCATGGTCAGACTGTCCTCGTCCCAGTTGCCGAACGAGCGTTCGCCTTGCGCGGCCATCATGATGGCCGGTGCAAACCAACCGAATTGCTGGACGGCACTGGCGCGATTCAGACGCAAGCGCGGCACATAACCGCCGGACGCGACGATTCCCACCATGACAGACACTCCCGTTGTTCCGGTTAGAAAGAAAGGCGATTTGGCTGATGGATCGATGATGGAGAGCCCACCGCAAAAACCATAGCACGGGAAAACTGCAATGTCCAATATTTGCGGATAATGAGTTAAGTCGCGCCGTCGCGCCGGTATCGGAAGACCGGGATGGCTTTCACTCCGGGGTGTTGGGAAAGCTGGGCGAGGAATTCGGCGGCCTGCGGGGCCGCGGATTCATTGAGCAGGATGAAATCCGGCCGCTGCGCCAGCGCGATTTTTATCCCCGCCGGTCCGTCGGCAACGGCGAAAGCGCGGTAACCGCCTTTTTGCATGGCTGCGACGAAATCGGCCGTCAACCGTTCGTCCGGTTCCACGATCAAGATCGTCCGCGTCCGCTTTTCGTCCTGGACCAGCCGTTGCAGGGTTTGCAGCAACAAGGTCTTGTCCACCGGCTTGGTCAACCATTCCTTGACGCCGAGCGAAAAGGCGAGGGGCTGCTTTTCGGCGAGCGAGATGATCACGACCGGGATGTGTTTCACGTCGGGCAGCGCCTTGAGCTCGGCCAGGAGTTGCAAGCCGTCTTTTTTCGGCAGCATGACGTCCAACGTGATGATCTGCGGTTGCAGTTCGCGCGCCAATTGAATCGCCTGCTCGCAGTTGAAGGCGCGAGCCACGCGGAAGCCGCCGTCGACCAGATAGGAGGTCAGCAATTCACCCACCTGGACATCGTCTTCCACCACCAGCACCAGGGGGCCGGCGTCGCCGATGCGCGTGTCGGGGATCTGCATCATGGGCAGATCGTTCAATTCACTTTGCCAACCTTCGCCTTGCGAATCGTCGATTTTAGCGGATTTCAGGGGCAGGGTGAAATAGAACGAACTACCTTTGTTCAATCCCTCGCTTCGCACCCAGATGCGCCCGCCCAGCAGTTCGACGAGATTTTTCGTCAGCGCCAGGCCAAGGCCCGTGCCGTCGCGCGTCCGGATATGCGGCGAGTCGATCTGCACGAATTTTTCGAAAATGCGTTCCTGGTCGGCCGGGGCAATGCCGGCGCCGGTATCGGAGATGCGAAACAGCAGGTTTTTGCCTTCCCGCGTGACGAAGACGCCGATGCTGCCGTCCTCGGGAGTGTATTTGATGGCGTTGGACAGCAGGTTGAATAGGATCTGCCGGAGCTTGAGTTCGTCGGATCGGAAGCGAATCGCCGCGCATTCGGCGGCCAGTTGGTATGCCAACTTCAGCCGGCGCTTGGCGGCTTGCTCCTGGACTGCGAACAGGCTGCTGTCCAGAAATCCCGCCAATTCGATCGGCGATTCGTGCACGGTCATTTTCCCCGCTTCGACCTTCGACAGGTCGAGCAGATCGTCGATCAACCGCAACAAATGCTGGCCGCTGGTGAAGATCCCCTTTGTGTAGCGGCTTTGCTTTTCGTTCAGCTTCCCGAACAGTTGCTCGTGCATGATTTCTGAAAAGCCGATGATGGAATTGAGCGGCGTGCGCAGCTCGTGGCTGATGCTGGCGAGGAACTGGCTTTTCGCCCGATTGGTTTCCTCGGCCGCTTCCTTGGCGCGCAACGTGGCCAATTCCATTTGCTTCCGTTCGGTGATGTCGTGGGTGACGGCCAGGAAATAACGCGGTTTGCCGGTCGTGTCGCGTAGGATGACGGCCGCCAATTCCGCCTCGATTTGCCGGCCGTCCCGGCGGGTATGGCCGTATTCGAAGCTGAAAACCCGGCCGGTGCGCAGGGTGTCGGCGATGAGTTCCCGCAATCGCCGCTGGTTGTCCGCGAACAGATCCAACACGTTTTTACCGGCGATTTGGGCCGGCGGCGGCAGATCGTGCATTTCGGAATAAGCGTTGTTGCATTCGACGACGCGGCCGTTCAAATCGAGAATGACGATCCCGTAAGGCGAAAGCTGCACGATGCCCCGAAAACGTTCTTCGGAGGCGGCCAGCCGGTTGGCGCGTTCCAGGATTTGTTGTACGGCGGTCAGCGCCGTGATCACCAGCAGCGCGAAGAAGAAGATCAGCCCGATCACGCTCAGGCGGATCATCGCGAGCGATTTCTGCAAGGCTCCGGCGTCCTGATCCATGCCCAATACCGCGACGACTTCCTCGGTCGGCGCCCGGAGCACCGGAACGAACGCGGAGACCCAGCTTCCCCAGCGGTCGGTATAGGGCTTGGATAGCTGGCCGAACGCGCTGGCGAAGACCTTTTCGACTTCCGGCGGTGCTTCCGTGTAAACCTGGCCGGGCGGCGAGAAATCGGGCGATTCTTCCGGTTCCGCGTCGACCAGAAAAACCGCTTGATTGTTCCGCCAGATCATCAAGTACACGAAACGGACGTCCAGGTTCGCCAGGTCGATTTTGTGCAGCCGGGCCTTCAGCGAACGGTATTCCTTGGTTTCCAGGTCTTCGTGCGTGCCGGACAGGCGTTGAATCGTCTCGACCGGCAGCAAGGCGACGGCCGTGCGAACCCGGCCGAGCAACGTTTGTTTGATCCGCAGCATTTCATGCCGGGCGGAGTATTCGGTGAGGAACCAACCGCCGACCAGCGTCAGGACCAGGAAAAACATCAGGCCGACGACGTAGGGAGTGAGGTGGCGACTTTTCTCCTCGGCCGGCGTCTGTTGATCGTCGTGGAAGTAGATCACCCAGAGCAGAATGGACGCCAGCAGGGCCAGAACGATCGACAGCAAATAGGGCGGGAAATGCAGCAGCCATTCCAGGTTTTCGCCGTTGATCCACGAAACCGGAAATCGGTTGTCGCCCGGCAGCGAACCGATGCGCACCAGGGTCGAGAGCAGGGAACCGACGGCGAAAATCCGGAATAAAATCCGGTTGAGGCGGATCGCCGGAACGGTCCAGAACGCATAGGAAGCCAACAGGGATGCCGGCAATCCCAGCAGGTAGATCAACGTCACGGAAAACCACGGCAGTCCCTGCAGCAAACCAAGACCGGCGGCGAGTAAAAAGGGCCAGATGATCCAGAGAGGAAGGTTCAAGCCACGGGTTCGGCGGCTACCGACGCGGCCGAATTCAAACAAAAAGAGAAAGGATGCGGTCAGGCAAGCCGCTTGAAGCCAAGCCAGATAAGGTTGGCGGCCGATGCCCAGCATCAAGAGGTCGATGATCTTCGTCGCTGCCAACAGCAGGCTGAACAGGGAAAAATGCAACCACGGAAGCTGATTCGAACGCCGCATGAAGACAAACGACACCGAGGCCAGCAACAGAACGGAAATGCTCCAAATGAAGAGGAGGTAATCCAGTTGCTCGGCGAAAAACCGCATCATTGAATCAATAATTCCTTGTCACAGTCCGGATATCATTTTTTTCAGCGAGAATACTTGCCTGAATAATTCACTGTAATCAAAGCGCCTTTTGATTCGGTAAATAACATGTCCGCCGCCGGAAGAAAAGACAAATTTGCGGCGCTGCCGGAAAGATCTCTTGAATTGCCATTCAAAGGCCGTTGTGCTACCCATTTTCGATGGCCAGAGAAAAGGAGTGCGAAGTGAAAACCCTCTCGTGCGTGCTCGTTTTATTAGCTGTCGTTTTTGCCCCGCTGTTGTCGCGCGCCGCCGATGAAATCCCGAGCGAGGAATTTTTCGTCACCGGCGCCAGCCACATCGACCTAGCCTGGAAATGGCCGTACACGGAGGGGGAATTCACCTGCAAGTACACCTTCGCGACGGTGCTGCGGATGATGGATGAATACGACGACACGGAATCCGGCGAAAATCCGGTTTATTATGCCCAATCGTCCGCGTTGGCCTACCGGTGGATGGAAGAGTCCTATCCCGAAATTTTCCAACAGATACAAAAGCGCGTGAAGGAAGGGCGCTGGGAGATCGTCGGCGGCATGTGGGTCGAATCCGACGCTTTGCAGCCCTCGGGCGAGAGTTTCTGCCGCCAGTTTTTAACCGGGCAATGGTATTTTCAGGACAAGTTCGGCCGGATGGCCACCATCGGCTGGCTGCCCGACAGTTTCGGTTTCAACGCCAACCTGCCGCAATTCATGCACAAGAGCGGCATTGATCGGTTCTTCTTTTACAAGCTCAATTGGAACGATACGCACAAACCGCAGCGCAACCTGTTTTATTGGAAGGGCCCCGACGGCTCCCGCGTGCTGACGCACCTCGCCTACAACGCCTACAACAACAACGCCATGATGAGTACGGTCCGCACCGTTCTGAATACCAAGCGCGCCAACGAGCCCAATCAGACGTCGGTCTTTTATCCGTTGGGCACGGGCGACCACGGGGGCGGCATCGTGCGTTTCTTTATGACTCGCATGCTCGCGTTGCGGGACGCCGGTTACCACATGCACTTTGGCAAGGTCGCCGACTTTTTCGACGACATCGACTTGTCCCAGGTGAACCTCGACGTGCAGGACGAGTTGTATTTCGAAAAGCATCGCGGCACCTATACCACGCGGGCGAATCACAAAAAGAGCATGCGCGAACTGGAATACCTGCTGCAGGACGCGGAAATCTTCGCCTCGTTCGCCTACCTGTTCGGCGAGGATTATCCGTTCGACGATTTGGATGTCGCCTGGAAACGGCTGATGCGCGACCAGTTTCACGACACGATGTCGGGTACCGCGCTCGATCGCGTCTACCAAGACGAGGTGGAACCCAATTTGGAGCAGGTCCGCGAAAGCGGCACGCGGGTGCTGAACGATTCGCTGGCGGCGCTGACCGCGAGGATCGACACCACCGCGGCCGATCAGGGCGAGGTCTTCGTCGTTTTCAATCCGAACGCGTTCGCCGTCACCCAACCCGTGGAATTGTCGCTGGCGCCGGCCGGCTTGATCGTGCTGGACGAAACCGGCGCCCCGGTGCCGAGCCAGGCCAACGCAGCCGGCGACGCGCTGGTTTTCCTGGCGACGGATATTCCCGGCTGGGGCTGGCGAACCTATCAGGTCGCCGCGGGGGAGGATGATACATCCGCGCCGTTCGCCGCCGACGATCGTCACCTGGAAAACGACCATCTGCGGGTGACGCTGGACGAGCAGGGTTACCTCACCGGCTTTTATTCCAAGGATCTGGCGCGCGAATTCATTCCCGCCGGCGGGCGCGGCAATCTGCTGCAACTTTACCGGGACAACGCCGGGACATTCGATTGCTGGGACATCGGCTTCGACAAATACCAGGACGAACCGACGACGGTCGAAGATGCCCAGTCCGTCGCGCTGGTCGAAAACGGGCCGGTCCGTCAAGTGATCGAAATCCGGCGCCAGGGCGAAGTGGAAAGCTACGTGCAGCGAATCGTGCTTTACGCCGAAGGCGACTACCTGGACTTTGAAACCCAGGTGTTCGGCTGGGGCAATCCGAAGCATCGGTTCCTGAAGGTGGCCTTTCCGACGACACTGGTGAACGACAAGAAGGAGATCCGCACCAACATTCCTTACGGCAATCTGGTGCGGGTGCTGGACGGTCATCGGGCCGATTGGGAGTTCGCCGGCCAGAAATGGATCGACCTGACCGAAACGCACGCGAACAACGCGGCGCCGGAGGTCGGCCTGTCGCTCATCGCGCGTGAAAAATACGGCTACGACGTGCAGAACGACGGCCCCGGGGAAGGATTGAGCGACGGCCGCGCGAACATCCTGCGGCTCTCGCTGTTGAAAAGCGGCACCAGCCCGCTTTACCTGCTGCCCAACCGGGGCGGCCCGGTGACCGATCAGGGTGACTTCGCCGCCCATTACCGATTGATCCCGCACGCGGGCGATACGCGGCCGGCGGAAATGTATTTGCACGGCGAGGAATTCGCCAATCGTTTGATCGCTTTCCCGGCGGAAAATCACGGGGGCGAGCTGCCCGCGACGGGAAATCTGGTGAATTTCGTCAGCGAATCCGGGGTGGTTTTGCCGACGACCCTGAAACGTCCCTACCGCGAAAGCGCGGACGGCGAACTGATTTTGCGCCTGGTGGAAATCGACGGACAAGACGCGAAGGTCAGCATGGGCGAATCGATCTGGGAGCCGGAATCGGTTTATCAGGCGGACATCCTCGAACGGCCGCAGGGAGACGATCTGGTGGCGGTCGCCGACGATTATGCGACCTTTACATTGCCGGTCGGTCACAACGCGGTCGAAACCGTCCGCGTGGTTTTCAGCCCGGCCGACGACGGCGGATCCGACGATGATCAGGACGGCGACGACGACAACGATGTCGGCCCACCGGCGTCCGACGACGATGACGATGAGGACGGCGCCTGCTGCGGATGAACCGACGAATCCCCGCGCTGCTTGTGCTTTTTCTGCTGCTCGCGGCGGCGGTGATTCTCGGCCTGGGTCTGCCCACGGCGCGACGCGATAAGCCGCCGCGGACCGTCACTTCGTTGCCGACCGGCCCGGCGCAAAACCGGCGCCTGCCGCCGCCGCTTCCCGACGACAATACCGCCGGGGACCCGTTTCCCGGTCGCATCACCTGCCTTTATTCGAACGGCCGGACGCTTTACGCGGGCAATTGGCACACCGGCGTTTATCGGTTGTCGGCGTCGGACGTCTGGCAGCCGTTCAACGAAGGCCTGACCGGCTACCGCGACATCATGACGATCGCCGGTCGCGGCGACGAAATCTATCTGGGCACTTTCCAAGGCGAATTGTGGGCATCGGAAGGCCATGGGTGGCGGCTGCTGACCGATTTCGGTGAAGGCGAGGCGGCGATCATCCGCGCGATCTACCCGCGGGACGGGCGATTGCTGGTGGCCGCCGGCGACGGGATTTACGAATGGGCGGCAGGCGGAGCGGCGCCGGCGATCCGCTATCGCGGCAAGCAGGTGACCGCCGTCGCGCGGCTCGGCGACGGTACCGAGTGGCTGATCGCCGAGTTGGGAAGCGGGTTGAGCCGCTGTTCGGACGATTTCCTCGCTTGCGAAAAAATCGCGACCTATCCGGGCGGAAAAATCATCGCCGGCCTGGCGGCATTCCACGATGCCGTCTACATCGCGGCGGAAGGCGACGGCGTCTATCGCACCCGCGACGGGCGCGATTTTTTTCCTCTGCCGCTGGAAGCCGAGTTCCCCAACGTCCTCTTCGCCGACGCGTCGTCGCTGGCGATTGCCTTCGAGGATGACGGTCTGCTGATCGCGGCGGACGAGGCGGTCGAATCGTGGCGGAACGTAAAATTCCCGCGGGCGATCACCGCGCTGGCCGCCTTTCGCGGGGCGGTTTATTTCGGCACCGACGGCGTGGGTGTTTTTCGGGTGACGCCGGACGGTTACGAGGCCGTCAATCAAGGCTTGCTGGCGATGGACGAGAAAACGGTCGAGGAAATCCTCCGCGTCGACGTCGAGAATCCGCGTTAGCGTCGCGCCCGTTTCAACGAGGCGACTTTTCCACGCAGTACGGGCCGACGAACAGCGCGTCCAACCCGCTGGCGAAGAAAGTACGGATCGCGTCGCGCACGGTGCAAACGATCGGCTCGCCGCGCAGATTGAAGCTGGTGTTGAGGACGAGCGGCACGCCGGTCGATTTTTCGAAGGCGCCGATGAGCCGATGGAAGGCGCCGTTCTGTTCCGGCGTGACGGTTTGCAGGCGGGCGTGACCGTCCGGGCCCAGCACCGCCGGAATGCGCGCGGCCTGCGCGGGCCGGACGCGGAACGTCTTTTCCATGAACGGCGAGGGCGTCGCGTTTTCGAACCAAGCCGCCGCCCGTTCGGCGAGAATCGACGGCGCAAATGGCTGATAGGGGCGGCGATCCTTGACCAGCGCATTGATGCGGGCAGGCGCCGCGGCGTCGCGCGGGTCGGCCAGAATGCTGCGATTGCCCAGCGCGCGGTCCCCGAATTCCAAACCACCCTGGAACCAGCCCACCAATTGTCCGGCGGCCAACCGCGCCGCCGCGGCCTCGGCCACATCGGCCGGTTGCGAGAACGGCAGGCGGTCCCGTTCCAGTTCCCGGCGGATTTCCTCGTCGGTAAAGGCCGGGCCGAGGTAGTTGTGGCGTAGTGGTTCGCGGCGCGGCAACCCGTAGTGCAGGGCGCCGGCCAGCAGCGCCGCTCCCACGCTGGTGCCGCTGTCGTCGGGCATGGGCGGCACGAACACTTCCTCGAAAGGCGTTTCCGCCGTGATTTTTCCGTTCAGCACGCAGTTCATCGCCACGCCGCCCGTCAGGCACAGCCGGCGGTCGGGCGCCATCGCGGCCAGGTCGCGCAGCAAGGCGAAAACCAGTTCCTCGGTCGCCTGTTGCGTCGCGGCGGCAAGGTCGAAGAATCGCGCGTCGGGTTCCATTTCCGGCGTGTAGGGCGGCCCGAGCAATTCGACCAGCTTGGGCGTGAACAGGCCGGGCCGGTGGAATTGGTAATAATTGAAATAGGGCAGATCGATCTCGAATCGGCCGTTGCCCTGATAATGCAGTAGCGAGCGCATTGGGCCGAGATACCGTTGCGGGTCGCCGTGCGCGGCGGCGGCCATCAGTTTCCATTCGTGGCGGTCGGGTTGCAGGCCGAGAAAAGCCGTCAGCGCCGAATAGAAGCAACCGACGCTGTGCGGAAATTCGACGCTTTGCAACCGGCGCAGGGTCGCGCCTTCGCCCCGGTAGAAAACCGTGGTTTCCTTTTCGCCGAAACCGTCGATTGACAAGATCGCACCTGAATCGAACGGGCTGAGCAAGAACGCCGTGGCGGCGTGGCAATCGTGATGGGTGAGGTAATGAATATTCAATCCGCCGAGCCGCGCCTCGTCGATGTGCAGGAAGGCGCTTCGGGCATCGGCGCCGGGCGTCCCGCCGAGCAGATAATTCACCGGCGCGTACAGCAACTCGCCGCGAAAGCGGGCGCGCTCGCTTTGCACCGGCGACAGGTTTTCGAGATAAATGGCCGGATTGGCGGAGATCGCGACGGCCGTCAATTCGCCGAGGGTCAGGTCGGCCCGCCGCAGGCAATAGGCCATTGCCTGCGCCGGAAAACGGCGGGTTCGTTTTTCGCGGCTGAATCGCTCTTCCTGCGCCGCGGCGACGATTCGTCCGTCCACGGCCAGGGCGGCGGACGTGTTGTAATCGTTGAGGTCCAAACCGAGGATGGCGATCGGCATGTCGTCTCGTTTCCGGTTGTTCGGTGAAACGCTATTCTTTTTCATCGGCGCTTGTCAATTTTCGCCAGGCCGCCGCCAATTCGGACGGCGTGGTGATCCACAAATCGCCGCGTTCGCGGCAGAGGTCGAGCAATCGTTCGTGCAAGGTCAGCAATTCCGCGCGGCCCGACAAATGATTTTCGAGGTGATTCACGAAAACCGCGATCCCGCCGATCCGCGTCAGCCAGTCCAGTTTCCGGCGCCACAAATCCGGCCAGGTGCGCTTTCGATAACCCAAGGTCAACAGGCGGTCGTCGAGCGGAATCGTCACCGGGATTTCCAGCAAGTCGTCTTTTTCGAACGGAAAAACGGTCGTGGCGCCGCGGCGCGTGGCGATCATCGACCCCAGGTCGGTGTCGATGGTGCTGCTGGACCAGGTGAAAATCCCGGACAACACTTTGTCGAGGCGCGGCGAGGTAAACAGCGACGGAGCGCGAAATCCCCGGATTTCCAGTTGCCGCAGCGGTACGGCGAACGGGGCGAGGCGCCGCTCGATTTCCGCGAGCGCGAGAAACGGCAGGCGGTTGTCGTGCACGTCGCCGTGCAGGCCGATTTCGTGGCCGCGCCGGTGAAGGTCTTCCAATTGCGGGGTGAAACGCGGCAGGTCGCGGCCGACCGCGAACCAGCACGAACGAATCCCGCGGTTTTCTTCCGCCGCCGCGTATTCCGCCACGTGCCGGAAGGCTTTCGGCTTGTCCAGATCGTGCGTAAACAACACCGCCGCCCGCTTGCCCTCCGGCCACTGCGGCCTGGCCGGGCAGATGGCCTCGCCGCGCGCCGCCTGCGCCGCCGCGACCATCAGCCATTGCAAGGCATCGGCGGCCGGTTCGATCGGCCAATGCGGAAAAATCGACCGGTCCTCGGCGAGCCGCCGGCGCACCAGTTGTTGGTGGACCATCAGCCGAAAACGCCCGGGCGCCAACTGGTAATTGAAAGGCAGCCGGCTGGTCAGCGGGCGATGCCAGGTGAAGTATTTTTCCCGCAAGAGCGAGCGGCGCACCTGTCCGGGATCGAACGCATACCGAATCTCGCCGGCCCCCACTGCGACCGCCGGCGTGCCGTCTTCCCAGGTGGCGAGAACCCGCTGCCCGGCCGCCGGTTCGATTTTCCCGGCCGGCGAGGGAAACGAAAAACCGTTGTCGGGCAGGAGCCATTCCGGCAGACAATCGTCCGCGAATATCAGCCGGCGCAGGGTTACCGGTTCGGTAAGCCCGGCGATCTGAACACGATTTGAAGCCATAACCACATTTTGCCCAGTCCGGCGATAAAAAACCATACATAAAAAACCATACAGGGCCGCTTGTCGCCTTTCGGCCGGCATGCCAAGCTGAAGGCGATTTCAATTTCCATTCGTTCAAGGAGCCGGGCCATGTCGGAGACGATCAAAATTCATCCGCGGGTGGAACTGGGCGCGGATGCTCAATTGGGCGAATTCGTGGAGATCGGCGTCCCGCCGCGCGACACCGGGGACGGCGAACTGCCGACCGTCATCGGGCCTGGGGCGTGCATCCGGTCGCAGACGGTGATCTACGCGGGCAATAAAATCGGGACGGGATTTCAAACCGGGCATCACGTCATGATCCGCGAAGCCAACGAGATCGGCGATTCCGTCTCCGTCGGCACCGGCACGGTGATCGAGCACCACGTCCGGATCGGCGACGGCGTGCGGATCCACTCGCAAGCCTTCATTCCGGAATATTCGGTATTGGAGGACGGCTGCTGGATCGGCCCGAACGTGGTGTTCACTAATGATCGCTATCCCGTCTCGGTCAGGTCGAAGGAAATGTTGAAAGGCCCGACGATTAAAAAAGGGGCACGCCTGGGCGCCAACTGCACCGTTCTGCCCGGCATCATCGTCGGCGAAGGCGCCGTGGTCGGAGCCGGCGCGGTGGTGACCCATGATGTGCCGGCGGGCAAGGTGGTCGCGGGCAATCCGGCGCGGGTGATCGCCGTGGCGAGCGAATTGGTCTACCCGGAAGACCCGGCCGTCAAAGCCTATCCCGACCCGGAATCGTAACCGCCGCGAAAGTGGTTGAAATTCGAGAAAAATACCTGGAATTTACTTAAGCGCTTCGAGGGAATATACCGATAGAAAAAGAGAATACCCGCCAGCGACGGGTGTATTTCGGAATGAGGTAGCCGACCATGACCAGTCCACGCTCCATTCACGAGATCGATCTTTCCCCACTTGCCGGTAAAACGTATTGGTCCATCGACCGCGAGTGGCACGAGGACTTCATCTATTTTTTAATGGTCGATCGCTTTCACGACGAGCGCGACCGGGTTCCCATTTCAACGCCGCAACGGCTGGCCGGGCGGGGGACTTCCGAACAATTGCGCCGCTTCTGCGGCGGCAAACTGCAAGGCATCACGCGGCACCTGGATTACATTGAAGATCTGGGCTGCACGGCGATCTGGTTGTCGCCGGTATTCGAAAACGACGACTCGCCGAATCCCCATTCCGGCAGTTATCACGGCTATGCGATCCGCAACTACCTGAACATCGATCCGCGCTTCGGCACCAAGGAGGACCTGATCGAACTGGTCGCGGAAGCGCACCGGCGCAACATGCGGGTTTTTCTCGACGCGGTCGCGAACCACTGCGGTAACGTCTGGTTTTACCCCGGCGACGTGCCCTACTTCTATGCCGACGATCATCGCCAATACGAAATCGGCGGCTGGCGGCACCCCGAATATCCGGTGCCGATCGAACTGCGCAATCCGGCGTACTTTCACCGCCGCGGACAGATTCGCGCCTGGGGTTGGGACAACCTTCCCGAAACACAGTGGGGCGACTTTTTCGACCTGAAAGGGTTCAACAACGAGGAAGATCCGGCCGGTCTGGAACTGCAAGACATCATCATCAAGGCGCACCAATATTGGATCCGCGAAGCCGACATTGACGGTTACCGCATGGATGCCGTGAAGCACATGGGCGAAACCGCGATCGCCCGCTTTTGCCAGTCCATGCGCGAGTATGCCAGCAGCCTGGGCAAGCGCAATTTCTTTTTGTTCGGCGAATTGGTGGCCGGCGACGACGCCATCAACCGTTACACCGGACCCGCCACCTCCGGCTACATCGGTGAAAAAACCATCTACTACGGCCTGTCCTCGGTGTTGGATTTTCCACTGTATTGGACCCTGCCGGGCATCATCAAGGGATTCGCCGCGCCGTCGGCCCTGTTCGGACGTTACGACGCCCTGCGCGAGCGGGCGATTCGCCGCGGCGAGGAAGGCCGTTACCTGGTCACGTTCATCGACAATCACGATCAGATCGGGCAGTTCTACAAACGGCGCAACGCGGTCGGCGCTTACGACGAGCAGGTCATCGCGGCGGTCGGGTATCTCATCTGCGCCCTGGGCACGCCGTGTATTTATTACGGCACCGAGCAGGGTTTCGCCGGGGAAGGGCCCTCCGACGAATACGTGCGGGAGGCCATGTTCGACCTGGACGACGAGAACTGGAATTGTCTGAACCGCGACTCGAAAATTTACCAGGGCATCGCGGCGATCGCCAAACTTTTCCGCGAAATTCATGCCTTGCGGTTCGGCCGGATGTATTTCCGCGAGATTTCCGGCAACGGCCGTGATTTCGGCTTGCCGCAGGGCCAGCCGTGCACGCTGGCGTTCGCGCGGGTTCTCGCCCAGACGGAAATTCTCGTCGCCTACAACACCTCGACGACCGAAGCGAAACACGATTACGTGATTGTGGATCACGGCTTGTATCAACCGGGTGATCGCTTGCGGTTTCTTTACGGTGGCGAAGGCGAGGTCGAGGTGTTGCGCCATCCCGACGCGGACAATTCGGCCTTGTTCGTGCAACTCCCTCTGGCGCCGATGCAGTTCGTGATTCTGGGTAAATAAACTTTCACCGCTTCTCCGGCCTTCATCGCCACGGGTCGGATCCGAAAATTAATATTTGATCCAAATCGAAATTCCGATTGTCAGGAACGCGGCATCGCTCTATTCTATACCAAAATGGTATAGAACCCCGGGAAAGGCGGACTAATGCTGCAGCGCCGCAAAGCGCTTTGGATCCCGCTGGTTGTCTGGATCCTGACCACCTCGATCTTCATCTCCCTCTCGGTGCTCAGCCAACGATACCAGGACCGCCTCTTGCAGACGCGGACCGATGTCACCGCCGAACAAGTGGCCTTGCGGTTGGACGAATACATCAACACACGTTTGAATCTCGTCGGCCGGATGCAACTCAGTTGGCGGCAAGGACTGATCAATTCGCCGGAAGATTTTCGGTTGCAGGCGACGGATTTGATTTCCCAATTCAGCGGATTGCAGGCGATCAACTGGATCGACCGCGAGGGTTTCATTCGTTGGATCGTTCCCGAGGACGCCAACCTGGCGGCGAAAGACAAGGATTTGAAGAAGCATCCGCAAGCCGCGCAGACCTTTCTCAATGCCATGCGCACCGGAAAAATTCAGGTGACGCCGCCGGTCATGCTTTTGCAGGGCGGCCACGGTTTTGCGGCGTATTTCCCTTTGGAAGTACAAGGCGAACGGCAGGGCTACCTCAACGCGGTATTTCGTCTGGACCCGCTGATCGAAGGTTGTCTGGCGCACGGCATCCAGCAGCAATTTTCATTTGTCATCCGCGACGGCGAGGATCTGGCTTTCCTGGCCGGGAAGGAAGACGAAATCTGGCACAGCCGGTTCCGCTCCACCTATGAGTTCAAGGTCGGCAATCGTCTTTGGAATATCACCCTCGCGCCCAACGAACGTCTGGGCACTGCTTCATCCTCCTTTATGAATCACTTGCCGCTGCCGTTCGGCCTGTTGCTCGGCTTGGGCCTGGCCTTGTTTTTGCGGCGACTCATCATCCGCGAGTCGCAACTCGCAATCAGCGAGGAACGGTACCGAACCATTTTCGAAAACGCCCCGATGGGTTTGTTCCGGATCGATCAGGCGGGGCGCTTGCTGGCCGCCAACCAGGCCATGGCCAAAACCTACGGCTTCGATTCGGTCGCGGATTTCGTCGCGCAGGAGTACATCTTCAAGCACTGGGAATCGCCGGAGGTTTTCGCCGCGATGATCCGCGAGGTCGAACTGCGCGGGGAAGTGCAGGGATTCGAAACCGCCTTCCGCGATCGGGACGGCCGGCAGCTTTGGGTGCGCCATTCCGGGCGCTGGTTCGCCGACAAGGGCTATCTGGAAGGCGTCGGCTATGCGGTCACCGAGGAAAAACTCGCCTTGGAAGCCTTGCGGCGGAGCGAGACGCGCTTCCGCCGGTTGATGGAAGGCACGCGGGCGATGATTTTCATCATCGGCGCGCAACATCGGATTCTCTACGCCAACCAGGCCGCCCAGGATTACACCGGTTACACGGCCGACGAACTGCTGGGCCAAACCTCACGCGACATCATCGCGGCGGCGCAACACGAAATTCTCGATCGGGCGATCGCGGCCTACCAGCGCGACAACACGCCGTTGAACCTCGAACTGATATTCAACACGAAGGACGGCCGCGAGCGTTGGTTCGAGACGGCGGGTATCATCATCGATTTCGACAATCAACCGGCCTGGCTGACCACCAGCTTCGAAATCACCGAACGCAAGCGTGCGGAGGAGGAACTGCGCCGGTCCGAGGACAAGTTCCGGACGATCTTTGAAAACGCGCAGGTCGGTTTGTTCCGGATCGCCAAGAGCCGGCTGGAAGACGCGAACCTGGCCATGGCCCGCATGTTCGGTTACCAAAACGCGGACGAGTTCGTCGCGCAATACGACATGGCCAATTGCTTTTACGATCCGCAAGACGGCACGCGCATGGCCGAGGAAATCCGCGTCACCGGCGGCCTCAAGCGGTTCGAAGCCCGCCTCTACCGCCGCGACCGCTCCTACATCTGGGTGCGGTTCAGCTCGACCTACTACCCCGACAAGGACATGAGCGAGGGCGTCATCATTGACATCACCGACGAGAAAAACGCCGTCGACGCCCTGATGAAGAGCGAGCGCAAGTTCCGCACGCTCGCCGATTCCACCCGCGCGATCATCCTGATCAACGACCAAGCCGGCAACACGCTGTACGCCAACCAGGCCGCCGCGGAAAAATTCGGCTACGACGAAACGGAACTGACCCGGATGAAGCTCGAAGACCTGCTGACCCCGCGGGCGAAACAGATCCTCGCCGCCGCCGGCTTGTCCGCTTCGTCCGGCAACTTGCCGGTCAAACTCGAATACCCCATCCGCGCCAAGGACGGCCGCGAAATCTGGCTGGAAACTACCAGCGCCCGGATCGAACTGGACGAGGGCGACGCCTGGATTTCCACCGCCTTCGACGTCACCGACCGCCGCCTCGCCGAGGAGGCGTTGCGCGAGTCCGAAAACAAGTATCGCACGATGTTCCAGACGACCGGCACCCTGACGATGTCCTTCGACCAGGATGCGATCATTCGACTGGCCAACGAGGAATTCCCCAAACTGACCGGGTACTCGATCGAGGAAGCGGTCGGCAAAATGAGCTGGATGCAGTTGTTCGACGAGAAATCGCTGGAAAAGATGCGGACCTATCACGCCATGCGGGCGGTCAACCCGCAGGCCGTGCCGCGTTCCTACGAGGCGCGGCTGGTCGACAAGGCGGGCCGCTTCCACGACGGCATCGTCACCATCAACCTCGTGCCGGGCACCACGGTGCGCGTCGCCAGTTTCCTGGATATCACCGAGCGGAAACAGGCCGAATTGCAGATGCTGCGTGCCGACAAGATGGCGGCCCTCGGGCAGATCATCGCCGGCGTGGCCCACGAGATCAACAACCCCAACAACTTCATCTATTTCAACCTGCCGATTTTGCGGCGGTACGTCGAGGCCATGCGCCCGCTGCTCGATCATCACCGCGACGAGGACCCCGATCTGAAGATCCTCAACATGCCGTACGAGACGTTTCTCGAGGACGTCTACAAGCTGATCGAAAACATGGAGCACGGCTCGCAACGCATCACCGGCATCGTCTCCGAACTGAAAAACTACATTCGCAGCCACGAAGTCGAGGACCGCAAACAGGAAAACCTGCAAACGATCATCAACCAGGTGATGACCCTCGTCGGCAAGCAGGTGCGCAAGATGGTCAAGCGCTTCGAAATCGAGGTGGCGCCCGAAACACCGGATGTCTGGGTCAACGCCGGCAAGATCGAACAGGTGCTCATCAACTTGACGATCAACGCGGGGCAGGCCGCCGACAAAGAGGATTCGTGGGTTAAGCTGACGGCCCGCCCGGCGCCGGACCGGCCGAATTGGGTGGAGATTACGGTCCAGGACAACGGCTGCGGCATGCCGGAGTACATCCAGCATCAGATTTTCGATCCGTTTTTCACCACCAAGGGGCGCGACTCCGGCACGGGCCTGGGCCTGGCGATCTCGCAGCGGATCGTCGAGGAGCACGGCGGCAAGATCAGCGTGACGAGCGAAGTCGGCAAGGGGAGCTGTTTTACGCTCCGGCTGCCGGTCAAGCGGGAGGAATAAATGCTCAGTTCGATTTTGATCGTGGACGACGAACAGGCGTTTTTGGACAGCGTGGTGCGCATGTTGCGGATCGAAGGTTTCGACGACCTGACCGCGACGACCCATCCGCGGGAAGTTGCCGCGATGCTGGAGAACAAAAACTTCGACATCGCGTTTCTCGATATCACCATGCCCGAGCTCGACGGGTTGGAACTGCTGGGCGTCATCAAGGAGCGCAGTCCGCAGACCGAATGCATCATGGTGACCGCCAACGAAAGCATTCCGATGGTCATCAAGGCCGTGCGGCGCGGCGCCTACGATTACCTGCTCAAGCCGATCAATCCCGAACAACTGGTCCATTCGCTCGACCGCGCGCTCGAACGCAAACGGCTGATGGAATCCCTGATCCTGAAGTCCGAAAAGGCGGTCAACCGGCGGCTGAGCAACCCGGATCACTTCCGCGAAATCGTCACCGCTGACGGCGATATGCTGCGCCTGCTGCGCGAAACCGAATTGCACGCCTCGTCCAATATCCCGGTGTTGATCACCGGCGA
This sequence comes from Myxococcales bacterium, assembly GCA_012517325.1. Classification (NCBI taxonomy): domain Bacteria; kingdom Pseudomonadati; phylum Myxococcota; class Myxococcia; order Myxococcales; species Myxococcales bacterium. The sequence continues at coordinate 30,146 of JAAYVF010000038.1, forward strand.
AACCGGTGTCGGCAAGGAACTGCTGGCCAAGGCCGTGCACCACGCCAGCCGCCGCGCCCGCGGTCCGTTCGTCGCGGTGAACATGCTGTCGCTCTCGCCGAACCTCTTCGAATCCGAATTTTTCGGCCATGCCAAGGGGGCGTTTACCGGCGCGGACCGCGACAAGGAAGGGTATCTGGCGCGGGCGCGCGGGGGCACCTTGTTTCTCGACGAAATCGGCGACCTGTCGCTCGAAATCCAAGGCAAGCTGCTGCGCATCCTGCAGGAGGGCGAATACATCCCCGTCGGCAAGACCCGGCCCGAGATCGCCGATGTGCGCTTCATCGCGGCGACCAACCAGGACCTCGAACAGTTGGTGCAGCAGCGCAAATTCCGCAAGGATTTGTATTACCGGCTGCAATTCGCCCATCTGCATCTGCCGGCTTTGCGCGACCGGCTGGAGGATATTCCCATTCTGGCGGCCCATTTTCTGCGGAACCTGTCGCCGAACGGCAAAACGCTGGCGGCCGAGGCCGAGGCCGTCCTGCTGGAGCACGACTGGCCGGGCAACGTGCGCGAGTTGAAGGGCGTCCTGGAAGCGGCGGCCAACCTGGCCGAAAAGGGCGTCATCACTCCCGAACTGCTGCGCTTGCCGGTGCGCCGCGCCAGGCCGGCGGCCGCCCCGAAAACCGGCGACGCTCCGGTGGACCTGTCGCCGCTCGAAGCCGTGGAACGCCGCCATATCCTGTCGGTTTACGATGCCGTGGGCGGCAACAAAAGCCAGGCGGCGCGGGTGCTCGAAATCGGCCTGCAGACCCTGCACCGCAAGCTCAAGGAATACAATGTGAAGTAGCGGCGCACTCGCGCGACCTCACGTCATCATCCACGCTTCACCGTCTTTCTGTGCGCCAGCCGGAAACCACACCGATCGTGTCGGCGACTTGACTTGTGTAAGAGCGGCTTAGTAGCCGCGATAAAAATCCTACGCCGTCTTTCCGTGCGGAAGCCTAAATCCACGCCGCCGCCCACCAACCCGTCACGCCGCCGCCCACCGACCCGTCATGCCAACGCCCACCAACCCGTCATGCCAACGCCCACCAACCTGTCATGCCGTAGTGTCCCCCCGAAAGCAAGACAGATTTAGGCGGCTTTTAGGGTGAGGTAAGCCGCTTCGACCTCGTTCGGCGTCCGGTAACCGAGCGCCGAGTGGATTCGTTTTTCATTGTACCAGCGGACATATTGGTCGATGG